>CAZFNT010000510.1:0-3481 GCA_964520315.1 uncultured Gemmatimonadota bacterium | reverse complement strand
CCGCCTGGGTGGCCGCCATCCCGCCGTTGCACGACCGCAGCCCCGCGTCGGCGAAAGGGCCAACCACTGCCTCGGCCACCGACCCCTCCGCGGGCCAGAATCCGGCAGGACGAGCACCGAAGAGCCGCTCGAAATACGCGGCCCCCATCTCGACCTGCAGCGCCGCGTCGGCCGGATAGGCAAAACGTCGCGGCAGGCGATCAGCACTCTGCGCTTGCGCCGCCAGATCGCTGTCGACAAGGAGCGGCAGGATCGGATGATAATAGGGTGTCGTCACCAGCTCGATTTGCCCCCTTTCTCGCTCCGGATCGTAGCGCAACGCGCGATGCTGCGGCACGACCGCCGCCATGACACGCCACGCCTCGGCCACCAGGCGGCTGGTCAGGGCGAGCGTCGGCGGCACGCGGAAGCGGAATCGGTTCGGAGCCGGCTCTTCGACGATATCGCGCAGGTCGACAGTGCCGCCGCCGGGCAAGGCGACCGGGCCCCGCAGAAAGTCCGGGTCGAAGTTGACAACATAGAAATGGGCCAGGAGCGAGCGCATTTCGCCGGCATCGAGTGTCGCGGGATCACGCTCCAGCAAGCGTTCGAGCTCAGGCCAGCGGGCGGCCAGAACCGGTGATATCGAGCGTGCGGACCATCCATCACCAACGATCCGCGCTCTTCCCTCATCTCCCCATTCAGAGACGGAGGTGAGCGCAAGGTCGATCCATGGGTCGCTACGACCGCGCCACGCCGACAGGAAGCGCGCCGAGTCGAGTTGAGCGTGGCCCCCGATACCGGGCTCGATCACATAAGGTCCTATCCTATCGACATAGTATTCTTGAAGCTGCAACAAGAGCGACGAGGTGAGGTTGACAGCGACGTGGATACTCGGGTAGCGACCGATCATCTCGGCCATATCGAAGTAGTCCTTGGTCGCGTGCGTGCGAACCCAAGGCGCGCGCAGGCCATCGGTCAGGGGGTCGACGTACGAAGGCTGATGTTGGTGCCAGATGATGGCGAGGTAGACCGGTGAGGCGCCCCCTTCCCCCCCCCGCCACCTCGGCGAAGCCGGCGCGGCCGAGGGTCATCAGGAGCGCCGCGACGAGTGCCGGACATGAGATCATGCGACGAATTCGACTCGCGACGGATCGCGCAGATGGCCCGCCCGATGCCCCATCGCCAGAAAGGTCTCGATCGCCCGCCGGCCCTCTTTCCCGAGCGAAACCGTCAGCTTGTTTACATACATGCCGACGAAGCGGTCGGCCCTTTCGCGCGTGATCCCCCGGCCGAATTCGCGCGCGTAGGCGAGCGCATCGTCGCGATGCTCCAGGGCGTAGCGAATCGAGCGCCCGACGACCCGCGCGACCTTCGCCTCGATCTCGGGATCGAGCCCCCGCCGAATCGCATTGACGCCGAGGGGGAGCGAGAGTCCGGTCCGGCCCGTCCACCACTGCCCCAGATCGAGGACGCGGCTCAGACCATGATCGCCGTAAGTGAGCTGCCCTTCGTGGATGACAAGCCCCGCATCGAACTCCCCGGCTTCAACCGCGTCGAGGATCTCTTCGAAGGGGACGCATGTCGATTCCGGTGTCGTGCCGAGAGCCAGGCGAAGCGTCAACCAGGCCGAGGTGTTGATGCCCGGGATCGCGAAGCGCGCCCCCGCGAGGCTTGCCCGATCGCGCGACCGCCGCGCGACGACGATCGGCCCGAAACCCCGCCCTAGAGAGGAGCCGGCGTCGAGAATCTTGTAGCGATCGGCGACAGAAGGCATGGCGGCCACCGAGAAGGCGGTGACGTCGAACTCGACGCCGGCCGCGCCGCGCTGGTTCAGGCTCTCGACATCGACGGCTTCGGTGCGGAAGTCGAGCCCCTCGGTGTCGATCGCCCTTTTGGTCAGCCCGTAGAACATGAAGGCGTCGTCGGGATCGGGGCTGTGGGCGAGTGTGATTCCGTCGCTCATCGCGTGGATTGTCGGTCGCGGAAGGGCGTAGAGGCAACGCGGAGTCGGGCGCGGGTGCGTGGGATGTCGAGACCGTCGGCCTTTTCCAGGAAAGAGATGACGATGCGGGCCAGGTCGTCCGGCTCCAGATCGGAGCGGCGGGGACCGGAGACGAGTCTCACGAGCGGCCCAGAGATGTCGGAGTCGGCGCGCCAACCGGTTCCGTCGATCTGCGCAAGGCGGCGGGTCAATGGCGCCAGATCGTGGCGATCCGGCGCCTCTACCGACTCCATATCGAAGTAGCTCTCGTGCTCGTAAGTGAAGACATGGTCCCACCCGAAAGTCATTCGCTCGCTCACCAAGGTCCTCGACTCCCACGACACTGTGCGAAGGGCGCGGCGGTCGACGGGGCCCTCGCAGACGACGTGGACGAAATCGAGGTCGAGATCTCTCGACGTGATTCGGTGGCGCCCCTCGCGGAATCTGTCGAGCCACGCCTGCGTCTGCTTCAGGGGGCGCAGCCAATAATCGGCGCAGGAAGTCGGGTGGTCGAGCAGGCGTTGGAGGTTTTCCAGCGCGTATTCGAAGCGGAGCTGCTCCCTCTCGAGGGCGGAGTGCTTCTCGTCGAGCAGCTCGCGCAGATCAGGAGGGGGTTGGTCCGCCCAGCCTTGCAGCACTAGTGCCACCCGCACGCCGTCCCCGCTATTGAGGCATTCGTACTCGGCGGCGGTCGCGGCCTCCAAAATCAGCTCTTCGTGAGACGATGCCAGCTCGGGCCGCAGAAAGAGCGCGACCGCGAGCACTGCGCCCGGCGAGTAGTGGGTCGCGGCGATCTCGTCGTGGGCGGCGAAGAGACGGCTGTGGACCGGGCGGTCTTCGATCAGTCGGGCCACGATACCCGCGGCGGTGTCGGCCCGGTAGGCGTCCGGCGTGCGGTTCCCGTCCCGATGGCTGAAGTTCGGCCCCCGGGGAGCGATCCCGTCGATGCTGACGAGCTCCCGGGCTGTTTCCGCGGGATCGATCAGAACGAAGCGCATTGGGTGGCGGATCCTGGGTCTCAACACGAACTTGACGATGGTGAGGGTAGCGTAACCGGATCGGCTGGGGCTCTCGGAGAATCCCCTACGCCCCCCCTTTCGCCGGCGTCACGCCATCGCGAGACGGCGCCCCGAGCTGCGCACGAACCGCGTCCCCGCCCTTTCTCAGCGCATCTTCGTTCAGCCCGAGCAGATGCTGTCTCGAGCCGAGCCCGGCCCGAACGGCGTCGAGGATCGACTCGTCCGGCAAGATCCGCGTGGCCGCGAGAGTGGCGCCCAGAGCTACCGTGTTCTTCACGATCGCCGAGCCAAGCTCGCGGGCGATCTCCGAGCAAGGCACGGGGAAAAGGCGCACGCCGGCGACCACCTCGGGAGCCTCGGTCACGACACTGGAGTCGTAGACGATCACGCCGCCGTCGACCACGCTCGAAGCGAACTTCTGAAGACTCGGCGCGTTGAAGGCCACCAGCACGTGGGGGTTCGGAGAGGCCGGCGAGAGCACTTCGTCGGGAGCCAGATG
>CAZFNT010000509.1:0-3484 GCA_964520315.1 uncultured Gemmatimonadota bacterium | reverse complement strand
CCAGCCACCCGCCCTTCGAAGGCCCACCGTACGCGCCCATAAGCCCCCAGCGCGCCCAGGCGTCTCAGCCTTCGATATACGCGTCCACTGCCGCGCTCTTGCAGGTGGGTCAATTCTCGTGAGCAGACCCGGGTCGATTCTGGCGAGCGTCAAAGCCGCCCCTCACTCTCGGGATCGAACTCTAGAATTAGGCCGATGCCGAGGGCGAGGTACTTGTGCTCCAGCCCGTCGGCTTCGACAGACGTGAAGTCGGCGGTCATGAAGCAGTCGCGGACACACTCCGCGCGGTCACTCCAGCCAGGCGAGCACATTCTCGATGGCGGCATCGGCGCGCAGCCGAACCTCTCGCCCCACCCGCGCCAGCTCGGGCGCGAGAATCGATATCTCGGCCTCGGGTCCGGGAGCGGAGGCCGCGACACACCACCGCCAACCAAGTCGATCGGCTTCCGCGACCATTCGACTCCACGCATCGCGTGTGAATCGCAGGGGCAGTGCGGAGCGCTTGACCTGCACGCCTAGCTGCGTGGAGCCTCGTATCGCCAGGAGATCGAAGGCACCGCGGGATGCGCGTGATTGGTACACCAGATCGAACCCCATCGCTGAGAGCCGACGCGCTACCGCCTGCTCGGCTTCGTCTCCGATCACGGTCATCGGAATGACCGTACCGCCTGGTGCTCTCCACGCGAGCCAGAGACCGAAGACCGAATCCGTCAGAGAATAGCGACCATCAGGGCGCTTCTCGACGGCGTCCTTGAGCCGCTCGAGATAGCGCACGGTCGATCCCGTAGAGGCACCTATTTCCGTTGCGACCTCGGTTACCGATCGTGGAGCACTTGAGAGTGCCTGCAAAGTAGCTGACAGGGTGCCGGCTCGGCCCACAATGCTTCGAAAACGCGTCTCGAAATAGAGAGATAGCCTCCCCGTACGGCAGAAGAGCAAGGCCTGGATGGAGTCTTTTATTGTCGCCGGATCGTATGGTGGGAGGTGCGCCGTGATGGCTTCTCCCGCGAGCTGAAGATAGAAAGGATGACCGCCCAGAGCTTCGGCAGCGCGGTTAGCGAGCGCCTCGGAAAGGGGGCGGTCGCTCGGCGCCCCGCCGACGAGGAGTTCGATCGCCTGTTGCCGCCGAAAAGGGCCCAGGTCCATCAGGTCGAAGTGCTGGAAGAAGGGGGAACTTTCGGAAGTGACGAGTTCCTCTAGCATCGACCGCGCGGAACCGCTGATGACGTACGCTACCCGACGGTGGCGCTGCCAGATCGAACGTAGGAGAGGATACACGTCGACGCTTTCTCGGCCACGGCTGAGCGAAGCGAGCTCCTGGAACTCATCCCAAGCGACGAGCACATGCGTCGAGAGAGCCTCGGCCAACATCTCCGGCAGCTGCGCCGCGTCACGAGCCAGCTCGGGCCCTGGGGACAGATCAGGCAATTCCAGCAGGAGACCGCGGAGGGCTGCCGGTAGTGAGGAGAACTGCCGGGAGTTCTGCAGGGCCCGTCGGAATTCGCTCGGCTGTCGAGCCAATCGCTCCAGAGACAAGCCCAGTTCGCTCGCGAACAGAGCATCGAGTGTGCGAAGGGCCAGAGTGCGGAAGATCTCCCAGGTGAGTGTGCCGCACTCGAAGCTATCCAGAATGACAAAAGCGACCTCGGAGCGGCGTGCCCGTTCCCGTGCCTCCAAGAGCAGACTCGTCTTGCCGATCTTTCTGGTGCCGAGAATGGCCAGCCAAGATGGTGAGCCGGTTTCGAGGCGTTCGACAATGCGAGCCAACTGCCGGAGCTCCTCAGCACGGTTGACGAAGAAGCGGGACGAAACGGGGAGATTGGACTGGTACATGAAGCCAACATAGTGCACCGCTTCGAAAGTGGCAACTTTGCCACGTGGCAAAACTGCCTGCTGGCGAACTCGCCAGCGTTCCCTGAGGTCCGCGCAAGAATAGCTTGCTCTTTTCGCGCCCAGATGTGGTGCAGATGGGATGCAAAAGTCCCTGGCTGTTTCTTTCCGGACCCTTGGCTCAGGGACCCCATTCCTTGACTTCCAGGCCACCTGATTGTATTAGTGTTCTAGAACACTAACCAGCCCAGCCGACCCATGAACCTCAGTCTCGACCACAAAAGCGGCGTTCCCTTCTACCGGCAGATCGTCGAACAGGTGATGTTCGCCGTCGCCCGCGGTGTTCTGGAGCCGGGGCAGCAGTTGCCGACCGTGCGCCGCCTCGCGGTCGATCTCTCGATCAACCCGAATACAGTGGTGCGCGCCTATCGGGAGCTCGAGATCGGCGGCGTGATCGAGACCCAACAGGGCTCGGGCACATTCGTCGGTCGGGAGCGTCCCGAGATCGACCCCCTCGAGCGCGCCCGCATGCTAGACCAGATTCTCTCCGATCTCTTGGCTCGGGCGGCGTCGTACGGCTTCTCGCTCGACGACGTTCTGTCCGGGCTCCAAGCCCGTAACAAGGATTCAAAATGAGCCCCTCGCAAAAATCGCACCCGCTGGAAAAGCTCCTCGCCGGCCTCTCCCTCGAGAAGTTCGCCACCGGCTTGCGCGCCGACTTTCGCTTCGCTCCGATCAATGCCCTGGTCCTGGTGGCGATCTTCGTGATCGGCCTCGCGGTGCACCTGGCCGTCCACACCTTCAGCGTCGAGGCGGTAACACTTGCGCTCGGATCCGCGGTCGGTCTGGCCCTTCTGCTCCGCCTCTCTCAGGTCTGGGAGACGGTGGTGATTCTGGGTACGGCGGACGCTCTGGTCGCCTATCTCGAGATCAGGCCGGATAGCGAAATCCTGCTGGCAACGATCGCCCTGGCGCTGCTGATCGCCCCTTCGATCCAGATCGCCTACCAGTGGGAGCGGGCGGTGGTGCTGCGTTTCGGCACCTTCCGCGGGTTGCGCAAGCCCGGGATCTTTCTGCTGCTGCCGGTGGTCGACAAGGTAGCGCAGTTCGTCGACCAGAGGACCCGGGTCAGCGATTTCAGCGCCGAGACCACCCTCAGCGCCGACACCGTCCCGGTCAACGTCGATGCGATCGCGTTCTGGATGGTCTGGGATGCAGAGAAGGCGGTTCTCGAAGTGGAACGCTTCGAAAAGGCGGTGGTACTTTCGGCTCAGACCGCGCTGCGCAACGCGATCGGCAAGAACGATCTGGCAGTGCTGCTCTCGGAGCGCGACCGTCTCGGAGAGGAGATCCAGCGACTGCTCGACGAGAAGACCACCGCGTGGGGTGTCACGACCCAGGCGGTAGAGATTCGCGACATCATCATTCCAAAAGGGCTCGAAGATGCGATGTCCCGTCAGGCGCAGGCGGAGCGCGAGCGACAGAGTCGCATTATCCTCGGCACGGCCGAGACGGAGATCGCGGAGAAGTTCGCGGCCGCTTCTGAGCACTACCGCGACAACCCCGTCGCGCTCCACTTGCGTGCAATGAATATGGTCTACGAGGGCCTGCGCCAGAAAGGGTCGATGATCATCGTGCCTTCATCGGCGGTCGA
>CAZFNT010000508.1:0-3488 GCA_964520315.1 uncultured Gemmatimonadota bacterium | reverse complement strand
GATCGGCCGGAGATGCGGTGCAGATGGGATGCACAAGTCCCTAGATATCTCAGATATCTCTGCGTGGACCCTTAGGCAAGGCGGCAAGCCGATTTGAGCGGAGGCGTAGTAGAGCTACGTCGAGCATCACATCGGTGCGGCCAGCACAATCATCAGAAGCGGGCTTAGTGCCCATGACAAACGATCCATCGGCTCGGCTATCCTGGGGTTCTCGGTCCTCGGGCGGGTCCTCCGATCATGGCCTCGGATCGAGACGCGGCTCGGGCAGCGCTCCCTTTTCGAGGTTTTCGGGCCAGGCCAGTCTCGGACAGCGGCGGCGCTTCGAATTACAATCGAAGCGAACACCCCCCGCCTCTCATCACCACGCCGCATCCCGGAGTCCTCCATGAACACCAAGCCCCTCCTGGCGACCCTCGCCCTCGCCGCCTTCACGACCCCCTCCCTCGCGGCTGGCGAGCTCCCCTACCTCTACCAGCGCACCGGCTTCGGCACCGCCGGCCTGTTCTCGGTCGAGATCGAGAGCGCCGCCGGCAGCCGCGACGCATCCCTCTTCGGTCAGGGCGGGGTCGAGCAGGGCTTGCGAATGCGCTACGGGCTCTCCGAGCGCATCACCACCGAGATCTGGAGCGGGCTCTTGATCGATCCCGAGGGCGATCGGCGCAGCGCCGCGGCCCTCGAATCGTTTTTCGGCGTCTTGACCGACCCGCTTTCGCTCAGCCTGGGCCTCGGTTTCGCCCACGACTTCCGCGACGACGATGTTCTGCGTTTCCGCGCCACCGCGAGCCGCGCCGCCGGCGACTGGGAATTCAGCCTCAACAACCTCGCCGAACTCCCCTTCGGCTCCGACCGCGACAAGGTCGACATCATCCTGGGCACCGCGATCATGCGCAGCTTCGGCGAACGCGCCGGCGCGGGCCTCGAGCTCTTCGGGCAAGACATCGAGGGTTTCTGGGACCCGAACGAAGCAGAGGGCGGCGCACGCATCGCCACCGGCCCGACCCTCTGGGCCCGTCTTTCCGATCGCCTCGAGCTCAAGGGCAACCTGGCCGCCGTGATTCAGGCCACGCGAAACCCCTACTACCGCGATGGAGTGCTGGTCGAGCCGCCCGATCACGGATTCCTGGGGCGGGTCGCTCTTCTCGTTAATCTCTAAAGAGGGGTTGGGATGATGAATCTACGTGGGACCGTACTTACGCTCAGCCTGCTGATGCTCACCGCAACCGCCTTCGCCACGCAGGGGATCCGTATACGCCACCAGGCCCGCGCAGTGACCGGGCCCGTCGGAGAGCAGGCCTGGCTCATGCCGACGGGACGACTGATCACACCGATCGGCGACCTGCTCGAAACCGACAATCTTCCCCACGCCGTGCGGATCTCCCCCGATGGTCGCTACGCCGTTCTCGCCTGCTCCGGCGACGGGCCGAAATCGCTCACCGTGATCGACATCGAGGCGAAAGCGGTCTCACAGGTCTTGGAGCAACCGACGGTTTTTCTAGGGCTTCGCTTCGACGAAGCCGGTACGACGCTCTACGCCTCGGGCGGGGGGCAGGGAGCGATACTGGTCTTCGATTTCGCGGAGGGTCAGCTCACTGAGCGCACCCGCTGGGATGTCTTCGGCCATGTGGGCGGTCTCGATCTCGGTCCCGCCGAGAGAATTCTGTATGGCGTGACCACGACCCCCGCCGCGCTTTTCTCGAAAGATGTCGTGACCGGCGAGAAGCTCGACCGCGCCCTCTGCGGCGGCGACCCCTTCACCGTCGTCGCCAACCCTGTCTTCAAACAGGTCTATGTGAGCTCCGAACGGGAAGACCGGATCGATATCTACAATGTCGAGCTCGCGCGACACATTTTGTGGACCGGCTCGGTCAAGACACCAAAGAATCCGGAAGGAATGATCGTCTCCGAAGACGGCAAGTGGCTCTATGTCGTGAACTCAGACGAAGACTCCTTTTCGATCATCGATCTCGTCGCCAAGACGCTCCATGCGACGATCGATCTTCGCCCCTTCGGCGGTCTCGAGGAGTACGGATCGAGCCCGAACTCGATCGCGATCTCGGGCGAGGGCGATTGTCTCTACATCGCGCAGGCCGACGACAACGCCGTGGCGATCGTGGGGCTGCCGGGCGGGGAGCTGATCGGGCGGATCCCGACCGCCGGCTATCCCACCTCGATCGACCTGGCGCCGAACGACCAGACCCTCGTCGTCGGCTGCAGCAAAGGGGTGGGCACCCTGCCCGAGGGCGAGCTGGTGAACCGCTCGGTCGCGCAGATCGTCTCGGTGCCGGGGCCCTCGGCCCTGGAGCGGATGACCGCTCAGGTTCGAAAGAACAATCGCCTTCCCGGTCTGATATTCGAAGTCGACGAAGAGAGCTTCTCGGGGCCGGTGCCGCTGCGCCGAGGCGACCCTTCGCCGATCGAGCACGTGCTCTTCGTCGTTCGAGAGAACAAGACCTACGACGCCATTCTGGGCGACTGGGAAGGGGGCCGCGGAGAGCCGGAGAATTGTGTCTTCTGTGGCGATGTCACGCCGAATCTGAAGGCGTTGGCGGACGAGTTCGCGAGCGGCGACAACTACTACTCGAACGCGGAGCGATCGATCCAGGGGCACGAGCTGATGACGGCGGCGACCGTCAACGCATTCACCGAGCGACATCAGGCGCTCGATGCACTCGGCCGCTCGATGGATCTCGATGTCTTCCTGAACCCGAGCACCTTTCCGAAAAAGGACTTCATCTTCCAGAACTGCATCCGTAGTGGCGTCAGCTTTCGCGACTACGGAGAGGCGGTCGGGCTCGGCAAGAACTGGCTGATCTTCGATCCGCGCTATGTGCACTGGGGCTTGTACGATCCGCCGGTTTTCTGGATGCAGTCACGCGACGTCGACAAGCTGGACGAGCGGATTCGGGAGTGGGAGTCGGGCATCTTTCCTCAGTTCCTCTTCATGCTCTTTCCGAACGATCATCATCAGGGCTGCCAGTGGCCCTACCCCTCTCCCGAATCGATGGTGGCCGACAACGACGAGGCGACGGGACGCCTGATCGACTGGCTCTCGCACAGCGAATACTGGGAAAACTCGATCGTGATCGTCATCGAGGACGATCCGCAGCAGGGACGCGATCATATCGATCCGCACCGCTCGATTCTGCTCGTCGCCGGCGCATGGGCGAAGCGCGGATATGTGTCGCCGGTTCACTACTCCGAGGCGAATATCCACGCGACGATCGAGCATATTCTCGGGCTGCCGCCGATGACGCAGTTCGACGAGATCGCCCAGCCGATGTGGGATCTCTTCGCCGACGCCCCCGACCCGACCCCCTTCGACCACATTCCGAGGATCATTCCCGAAGAGCCCTGCGCGATCGGAACGGAGTACTCGAGGCGCTCCGAGGGCTTGAACTGGACGGTTCCGGATCAGGCCGCGGGCCTGGATCAGCTTTCGATCGACTATGGACGCGAGGCGGCGGCGAGGCGGGCCTCCGGATTGGAGC
>CAZFNT010000507.1:0-3496 GCA_964520315.1 uncultured Gemmatimonadota bacterium | reverse complement strand
GAGGCAACTCTGAGCCGCCAACAGCATCGAGAGAAGCCCCACCACCAGCCCTTTCAGCGAGCGGCCCTCCCAAATCGGGCGACAGCGTTGGTGCCGTGCTGAACTGCACCTGGGGAGCGACGCCTCCGCGGTGGCTGCCGGCCCGATGGGGGCTGAGTGCCGGTGCCTCTGAACGCGTGTGCGGGGGGCGGGCGGGGCCGAGTCGCGTATTGGGTGGCGGATTTCGGAGCCCGGCGCGCCCCACTCGGGTCGATCCCGCCGGAATGCGAGCTGGTCATGCGATGCAGGCCATGGTGCCGCCGGCCAACCCAAGAATCGATCGAAACAGACATCCTCGGCCAAGCCATGTGGACTTCCACATAGCGACAGAATCGCCCGCATATACGGGCCGCGACATCGGACATCCCGATTCGACTCATAGCCGCCCATCTCGGCTCTCGGCGGGATATGCCACCGCCGCCGGCTCGCAGGGTCCGCTACTCGCGCGCCTCGGAGCCATGCTAAGGCTGTTAGATGGATAGAGAATGACAAACAACCGACGCTTGACCGTCTCTGTGAAGCGCGAGCCCGCCATGACTGCAACTCGGATCATTATCGGCCGCAAAAAGCTTGTGTACGTACTCGTTGCGACAGACGGTTTCAATATGAACTTGGGAAGTCTCGCATTGCCTGCATAGGTGCGATGCGCAATGGTGCATTCCGCATTGCCGGAAGTGTCGCCACAAGGCCTCGCGACCTCCTCGAACTTCGCGGCGTACGCTCGTTCGAGGCTCGAATTGTTACCTGCAAGCCAAGACAGAATGTTGAAACATGGAGGAAGCTAGAGCGAGCGTTTCTCCTTGAGTTCCGAGAGCGGTTCGGTGAGGTCCCATGGTGCAATGCTCACGGCAAAGGGATACAGGAAAGGGATGAATCTGAGCGCGATTTCAAGAGATCTACAATTCGGGATATCATTGAGGATTCGAGCTAGCCGGATGCCATGCGACAAGAAACCGCATGGGGAGATCCGGTGTGAACGCACATCGCGCAGCCCACAGGGAGAGAGGCATCCTGTCTTGCCCAATGAGAACGCCCGGCTGACATGCTCCTTCCGCCACCATCCTGCCTCGGCCGGTGTTTTGGCTGAAGTCTGGGCGAAGCCGACGGGTCAGCTCCGACGGCTTGCGGTGAGGAGCCGGCAGCAATTCTCCGTGCACAGTGGATTGCAGGAGGCGGCGTCCTGGGATGGAGCGAGGACCATGGTAACGCATTCTCCAGCAGGGCGTTAGCACCGCTCAAGGCGGGGGTGGAAGCCCGAGTGAATCGGCGGTAGAATTGGACTTCAGACGAGCTCACCACTAATTGAGGCTGAAGATGCCTGCCAAAGAGATCCTGAAAGAGAATCGTGAGGAGATTCTGCGGTTGGCGCGGCTACACGGCGCACTGAACCTCAGGATCTTCGGGTCCGCCGCCAGTGGAACCGACCGAGAAGGCAGCGACATCGACGTACTCATTGATATCGGACTGGAGACCTCCCCGTGGTTTCCGGGCGGATTGATTGCTGACCTCGAAGAGCTTCTTGGCCGTCCCATCGACATCACGACCGAGGCTTCGCTACACCCCGCTATCCGGGAACGCGTCTTGAACGAGGCTGTTCCCCTATGAAGGACGAGCGACTCTACCTAGAACACATTCTTGAGTGCATAGGGAAGATCGAGGAAGACACTCAGGGTGGCAGAGATGTGTTCTTCACCACGCATATGGTCCAAGACGCCGTTCTTCGCAACCTGCAGGTCCTTGGAGAATCGACTCAACGTCTCTCTGAGGAAACCAAATTGTCCCATCCTGACATCGATTGGCGTGCGATCAGAGGATTTCGAAATCTGCTCGTGCATGAGTACTTCGACATCGATCTACAGATTGTTTGGCGGGCAATTCAGACAGACCTGCCAAGTCTGGCGGATGCGATTCGGACGCTGCTCAAGGAGAAGAAGGATGCGGAACGGAACGAAGACAACTGACAACCGCTTGCTACGGATGTGGCTACGCCACACCGCAGAAGCGGAGCGTTAGGCTTCCAAGACGGGCTACTCTACAATAGGAGGTCTCCGCAAAGAGGTAACTGCCATGAAGAACTGTCCCTTCTGTGCAGAAACCATCCAAGATGAGGCTGTGATCTGCCGATTTTGCCAGCGCGATCTTCCTGAAACCGGCATCGGGACGGATGCTGTAAGTGCTGCTGGCAATGGCGGTCTGATCACCCAGAGCCGTCACAGGAGCTGGATATTGTGGCCCCTGCTTTTCGCCGCCGTAGTGCTGGCCGTCTTCCTCCTGGGCAATCGCCGAGGTCATGACGGAGTGATCTCATCTCCTGACCGGCCTCAGGCGTACTCGGGTCTCACACCCACAGATAACCCCGCAAACGAGATGCTGTTGCGAGCCAGCCAATCCGAGCGCGCTCGGGTACTCCTTGGTGCACTGGAGACCTCCGGAAAGCCGTGCGAAACTGTTGTCTCGACCTACTATCAAGGAATCCTGGAGCCTACCGGCGCCGCACTGTGGAATGTGGAGTGTGCTGTTGGGAGATCCTACGCAGTACTCATCATGAATGACAATGGAGGGTCGACACGAATCATGCCGTGCGAGCAATATCACTTGACGACCGGCACCAAGTGCTTCGAGCCTCTGTAGGATTGGCGTTCTGTCCACTGAGTGAGCATATCTTGATTCTCGGTACATCCTTTGCGCGGCGACAATTACACCTTTCCATCCCGTTGCCTCAACGAGACATGTTACCCGCGTCCTCATCAGGAATCCTACCGTCGGAGAAGACGGGTGCCGTTGCTTTTCGGGGGTATCACAGGGGAGACGGGCCCGCAGGTCTTGGCCGGAGGCCCTGAGGGCGCCCCCCATGGGGGGCGAAATCTCGACTCGATTCTGGCAAAGCTCGACCGCCGCCTCAGCTGGACTCGCGATGCCACATCACCCCGTGGCTGCAGTTGCCGGCGGCTCCGTGTCGACTGGCGTGGATCCCGGGAAGACCAACCGCCGCGCCGCCACTACGCGCCACTGCTTCACCCGCCGCTGCAGGGTTCGCAGCTGATCTGGACTGAATACGTCTGGCTCCTCCATGCATAGCCGTTCCAGAATCTGCTTCGCTGTCTGATCTGGCTCGCTCTCCAGCCACACAAGGACCTTCGGCCACGCCTCCTCGAACGCGTCCGTGCGCGTGCGCCACCAGCGCGCGGTCTTGGGCTTTGCCTTGTGTGTCGGCCGCACCTCTCCCTCCTTCCAGGCGATCGCGAGACTTGCCAGAAACCGATCGAGGTCGGCATGCCGCTCCGGAGGCCTGGACACACCGCTTCCCGCGGCGAGTCCGGCTATGTGGCCCTGCATGGCGCGGATCTCGTCGAGCAGCCGCAGCGGGTCGAGGGAGGCGAGCACTGCGCGCAGTCTCTCCTTCGGCGCTTCGAGGATATCGGGCGAGGCGAGAAGCCGTGCGCAAGGAGTCTCCGGC
>CAZFNT010000506.1:0-3514 GCA_964520315.1 uncultured Gemmatimonadota bacterium | reverse complement strand
GCCCAACGAGCTACCAGACTGCTCCACCCCGCGGTGAAGTAGCCGGAGCATGCCGCAGGGAGTGCGGGGTGTCAGCCGGAATCGGAAGCCGGATCGGCCCGTTCCGAGTCGAACCCAGGTCGCATTGCCCCTGCCCCATAGGTCGCTCGGCTGAGATAGATGTAGAATCTTGGCGATGCGGATTCTCCTCGTCGCCGTCACGGACCCCGATGCGATCCGCGACCTTCTGCCGGTCGCGGCATCGCTCGGCCAGCGTTTCCCTTCGGCCTCGATCACCTTTCTCACGGCGCGGGATTGGGAACAGGCGCTGGGCTCCTTCCCGATCATCGATCGGATCGAGCTCTTTCCTCTCGCCGACGAGAGCCGCGTCTCTGGGATCGAGTGGGACCTGGTCGTAGACTCCGAACCAAGTTCGTGGTCGGGGCGGCCCCGTCTGATCGCCAGAGAGAGAGTCGAGCTGGCGAGTTCGGGAGCACGCGTGGGCATGCGATTGCTCCGGACCGCGCTTCGCCTCCCCGCACCCTGGCGCTTTCTGCTCGCGCTCGATCCGCCCCAGCCCGCCCCGACCTGTCTGCCGATACTCAGGGCACCTTCGGATCGGCCAAAGCCGCCGGCCGCGGATTGGATCGATCTGTGGCGGAACACCCCGACGCCGGGGCCGGGTCTGGCGGAGCCGGCGCCCCTCTTCGACACCGAGAGACTCCTGGCCGAGGCGAGAGAGAGAGCCGCGGTCGATCTGGCGCGAGGGACAGGGGCGGGCTTCCGGGCGCTCGTGTCGCACCCGATCGCCGAGCTTCTGAGAGCTTTGCTCGCCGGGGCGGGAATTCACGGAGCGAGGCGACGTGGCTTCGCGGCTTTTCTCGAGGGTGCGTTGCTCTGGGAGGCTGGAGATCGGGCGAAGAGGGTGGTGGAGACAGAGTATTGAGTCGCTGGTCGCCGTGACACCATGCCAGGCAGGCCCGCTGGCTCCTCGCCCTCGAACTTCCCGCTCTGTCTGCGCACCGGCATTGCGAAGTTGATCCATGCCGACTGTTTCGACCGGATCGCCGAGCACGCGATCGCCGGTCTTTGACGACAAAACGGATCCGGCGGTTTGGTCGCGCGATGTTGAAGACCTCTTGCGAACTGGCTTGTTGGGAAACGTGTCCGGCCACGGGAAGCGCGATGTGCGACCCAGAGATGGGGTCCGATTCGGGGGCCGCACTGCCCGTGATCGAAGGCCTGCCAAAGGCAGGCAGGAACTCGCCGACCTGGGAGCGAAGAAGTTGCTGATTTCGACGCTCCGCAAGCGTATGCAGGAGATGCCGAGCGAGGGCTCGGATCGGCTCACTCACCTCGAGAAGGTGATCCTAAAGACCGCCGATAGCCTTCCGGATCCGGCGGACCTCATGCGGCGTTTGGACGAGGGAGGCCGGTCCCGGGACCGATAGCTCGACAGCTGCAGGCAGTGATCGTGTTCATCAAGCAACCGAGGAGTGCAGACATGTTGAAGCGAGCCAGCTATCTAGCAATGGGCGTCGTATTGCTCAGTCTTGCCGGATGTGAGGGTTGCCTTCCGGCGCCTCCAGATGCGCGGCCGCCAGACGAACCGCCACCCGGCGAGCCCGGTCCTGGCGGGCCAGCTCCAGGCGGTGGGACTCCCGGCGGCACCGGTCCTGAAGATCCGAGCACCTGGATTTCAGACTGGTCAGCCGCCGGGGCCTCACGGGGAAACTCCTTCTCGCCAGCCATCTCCGAGGATGGAAGTGCGATCGCCTTCGTGAGCACTTGGCCTCTCGACCCTGCCGATCTTTCCAGTGGACCGCCGGACGATGAAGACGTCTACGTCTGGCGCAACGGAGACATCACCTGGATCTCGAACGACAGCGCGGCGGGAGTCCAAGGGCCCTCGAATGCACCTTCCATTTCTGACGACGGGAGCTCAATCGCGTTCGCGAGCGTGGCCGAGTTCGACGCCTCAGATGCAGGCAGCCCTGGACCCGAGGAAGACGTGTACGCCTGGGACGAGACCGGCATCACCTGGATCTCTGACGATAGTCAGCTCGGCACTCAGGGCTACTCGAACGAGCCGTCGATATCAGGTGATGCGGTGTTCGTAGCTTTCTCTAGCCTGGCGGGCTTTTTTGACCTGCTCGACGCGAACAACTCCTTCCTGGACGTCTACAGACTAGCGAGGTGATTAGGTGCCAGGGCACCTCAGTCGAACGCATCTTCGAGAGTGGTCCTAGGGGGCACTTCTCGCGTCGCTGCGTACCGGGCTAGGCGCGCGAGCGTCCTTCGGAGAGGTGCGTTTGGCATATCGTCGAGCGCAGCTTCTGCTCGGTCGGCATGCCGGCGGGCTTCCGCCCATGCGTTCGTGACGCTATCGCTTGGCCGCACAGCTCGTTGTCTTCCGGGCCGCGCGTCACCGAGGGACGCGTGTTGATCGAGCCCGGTCACGGCCGCCCAGAGGGTACTTCCGCCTCTGACGCCTTGGAGGGCGTCCTCTGCGAGCTGAAATGCCAGGCCGACAGACCGCCCATAGCGCGTCAAGGACTCGACCGCAGCCGGCGGAGGATCCGTTAGGACAATGGCCAGCTCACAAGGTAGCTCGAACAGCGGGGCGTTCTTGGGAGCGAGCGTCGCTGGATGACTGTCTGGAAAGCGCTCCCCCGTCTTGGCCTGCTCCAGCTTGCTCACGCGGCCCTCGCACACTGTCTCCACCGTGCGAGCGACCCGAAGCGTAACCTCGGTCCCCGCCCGAGCGCATAGTGAACAAGCTTTCGTAAGCAATAAGTCACCGACGAGTACCGCCATCTGATTGGCCCAGTTCGTCGCCGGTTGTAACTCCTTTCCTCGTGAGCCCCCACTTTCCTCTTCGACGCTCAGGTGGGCCATCGCCGCCATGCAACCGAGCTCGATCGCCGCGCCGACTCGGGTGAGCTCCGGATGAGACGCGCGTCCGCAGTGGGAGGCGAGGAGGAGGAACAGCGCTGGACGAAACGGCACTCCAGGATCCCCCGACCCGATTTGAATAGCTCTGGCAAGGAACGGCCGCGGATAGGCCATTCAAACCGTGTTTTCGCCTTGCAGCAATTCCGTGATCGAGTTCATCGTGCCCCCCCGCTCCTTCGCCGAGCCCCCGGGAACCCTCCGAGCACCTCCTTCTTTCGCTTCTCCGGCAGCTCATCGGATCGATTGCGCTCGAATCGAGCCCTGATGAGCCCCTTTGCGCCCGAGAGCCGCCGGTGCGGGGCAAGCTCCGCCCCTTGCGCCGCTTGGACGCCATGCCATGCGTGTTTCCGAGAACGAGAGCTGTCGCGCGAGCCGTGAAGCGACCGGCCGGCGTCAGGCGAAGTCGAGCTCGGGTTCGTCGAGCGGTCGCGCGGGTTCGATCGGGGGCGCACGGGCCGGCAGGCCGAGCGAGCTCAGAATGCGCGGAATCGTGTCGCGCTCGGTGATGAACGAGACGAGCTCGAGACGGCCACCCTCGCGAGCCGGGCAGGCCAGCACGTCGATCCCGAACACGCGTTTC
>CAZFNT010000505.1:0-3519 GCA_964520315.1 uncultured Gemmatimonadota bacterium | reverse complement strand
ACGACGTGGCCCAGATGGAGGCGATCTTCGACTCCCCCGATCTCGTCGATATCCGCTTCCGGGCGACGCCGCACGAGATCGTCGATCGGTGTTGGGGCGACGGCACTTGCGTCAGCTCGCTAGACGCGCGGTGGGCCGAGATCTACTACACCGTGGAGATCGAGATCGAGTGGGTCGATGGTGTCGAGCGGGCCTGCGGCACGGCGGTTTTCAGCTTCACTCTCGCCGATCCCTCCGCGATCGGGATCGTGCGGGTTCTCGACTTCACGGGGCAGAGTTCCTGCTGATTGCAGCGCGTTTGAAGGGTTGGCTCTAGCGCTTCTTGGTAGCGTAGTCAAACGACCTGAAACCGCTCCGGGAGTTCCCTCATGATCGCGCAAGTTCTTCTTGTTTCCTCTCTTATCGCAACCACGCCCACTGTCGTCGTCCGCCCCGGCGACGGACAGGTTGCGCGGATCGTGATGGTCGATGCGCCCGGCGCGCGGATCTACGATCTCGGCGGGCGGCGGATCAGATCTTCACTCGGTGTCGGCGCGGGCGGTGACCTTCTCTGGAAGGGTCTCGACGATCGAGGGCGGCCGGTTCCGGCAGGGGTCTACCTTGCCGTGGGCGCATCGTCACCGGCTCCTCGGAACGCCGACCTCTGGACCCGCTGCGCGCCCGACCCCGCGATCGATCTCGGCACGCCTGGCTGTTTCGACGAAGCCGACATCTGGGGGGCCTGCGTGCTCGATCACAACGACACGCTCAAGGCCTGGTACACCGGGTTCGACGGCACGCCGGACGGCCCCACCCGGATCGGATTCACCTACTCGACCGACCAGGGCGCCACCTGGACTCGGTCGTGTGAGCCAGCGCTCAGCGAAGGTTCGATCGGCTCCTTTGACGCGGGAGGTGTTGCGGCGCCTTATGTCATCGAGGACGACGCCGCGGAGCTCGTCCTCTTCTATGGGGGCTTCGACGGTGCGGTCAACCAGATCGGCCGTGCGATCACCGCAGACGGTGGCCGCAGCTTCGAACGCTCGCCCACCCTGCCGATTTTCAGCGGGCAGACATCGTGGAGCGACCTCACCCTCTTCAAATCGGTCAATCTGCTCGACGGCGACTACACCATGTGGTTCGTCGGGCTGAAGGACAGCACGGAGGTGCCCTGGAAGATCGGCCGCGCGGTTTCGACTGACGGCATCTTCTGGTCCGCGTCTCCATCGACCCCAGTCTTCACCGCCGACGATCCCTGGGAGGCGTTCGGAACCCCGAGCCTCGATGTGGAGTGGCGTGGCGACGAGTGGCTAATGTGGTATGCCGCCACCGACGGTGACACGTTGCGCATCGGCAACGCCCGCTCCGGCGACGGGATCGACTGGTTTCGCAACCAGGCCAATCCGCTTTTGGGTGTTGGGGAAGAGGGGGATTGGGATGGACGGGATGTGAGCGAACCGGCCGTTCTGTATGCCGACGCAAACCGCACCCTCTACCACGCCGGCCGAGACACGACGCTCGTCAACAGGATCGGCTGCAAGACGCAGTCGGCGACCCTCCTCTCCGATTCGCCGCCCAGTCGATTGTCAGGTATCCGTTTGCTTCCCGCGGTACCGAACCCTTTCAACCCGCGAACGACTCTCTATGTAGACCTCGAGGCGGAGAGCGATGCGCGATTGGCGATCTTCGACATCGCGGGGCGGCAGGTTCGTCTGCTGCACGAGGGTAGGCTGCGCGCCGGCACGCATTCGTTCGTGTGGGATGGCAGGGGGCGGAACGGTCTGCCCGTGGCGAGCGGGATCTACCTGACCGTGCTGGAGGCCAGAGGCGCGCGGGAGGTGCGGCGGATCGTGTTGCTGAAGTAGGTGGCCGCCAGAGGGCTCCTTCGCTATCCTCTCTTTCCGCAGATTTTTCGGATCGCCCAGGAAAAGGAAAGTATGAAACGAACGCGCGGCCTGGCCGGCATCGACATCCTCACCATCGTCGTGCTCGTCGCGATCGCCGCGGCGCTGGCGATTCAGCGTAGCGGCTACGTTCAGAATCCGATCCGCGTTGCCCAGAACCGGGAGAATATGCGGGCGATCGAGTATGCCGAGATCCTCTACGAGATCGACCATATGGCCGAGATGGTGTGGTCGGACGAAGGGGAGGATGCGGAGTTCGATGACGATGACGAGCTGATGGATGAGATGCTCGAAGATGAGATGGCCCCCGACGAGATGCTCGCCGAGGCCGACAGCGCGGCCGCTCCCGAGATGATCGAGCGTGCCCTTGCCGAGCTCGCTCCCTATCTGCTCGATTGGGAATCGCTCCTTAGTCCCTTCGATGACAGCCCTTACACATTGATGGTCAAGGAGTTCGGCTACGAGATCCGGAGCAGCGCGTCGGACGAGTTCATCGACAGCGGTGTCTACTCTTGGGAAGAGTTTGCCGAGCCCGAGCCTTTCGTTCCGGCGGTGCCGGCCGCGCCCGACTCCGGCGTCAGCGAGCCGGATTCCATGATCGAGGAAGAGGCGGAGATCTGATCGCCCTGAATCGCTTCCTTTGGCTGTGCTTGTTTATCGTCTCACCCGCGCCGGGCGCGCCGGCGGAGAGCGCCGAGCCGGATGACCCTCTGCGCGAGGTCGAACGTAAGATCGAGGCTCTGATGAGCGGGGAGCTGGGAGCGGTCCAGGAGGACGGGCAGGTCGTCATCTCGCAAGAGGAGATCGATCTCTATGTGGATCCTCGGGCCGATGCGGTGGAGGGTGTCGACGAGGCACGGGTCTCGTTTGGGCGTGGACATTTCGGGGTTCATTTGAGGGTGGAGCCGGTCGCGCTGGTCTCCGAGGATTCGGCCTTGCTGCGGCCCCTTCTCGAGATGAGTTCGTCGCCGCAAGAGATCTACTTCGAAGAGGGTTTGGGGACGTCGTCCGGGCGGGTCCAACTCACTTTCCGGCGCGCGTCCGCGGGGCGTTTTCCGCTTCCTCAATCGCTGGTCGAGGGTCTGCTCACGACCTGGCTCGGGGCCTCGGAGACGGTGCGCTTGAACCAGTCGGTTCCGATCTGGGAGGGGGTCGAGGAGCTGCGCGTCGATCCGGGCATGTTGGTGATTCGCATGGCGATTGAATCGGGTGCCGGTGGCGCGCGCGAGACGGGGGAATCGGAGGTCTCGCCGTGAGCGGCCTCTCGGGTGCCGCCGTGCTGGCCGGTCGCCTCGAAGGGCTGGGGCTTTCCGTCTTGGGTTGGGAAGACCTTCGCTTCGCTGATCCCGCCGATCTCGATCCGACGCATCTCTTCGAGCCGGAGCGAGACGCCGATCTCTTCGCGGAGGTCTGGGGAGAGGAATGGCTGGCGCGGCAGATTGCTCGTCTTGGCTCGGGGGGGGCGCGGACCGCCGTGGTCTTGGTGCCGAACCGTGCTCGGGGCGAGGAGCTCGAGGCGGCCTTGGGGGTTGAAGGTGTGGCTCCGGTGTTGCTGCTGGAGCGTGGCAAGGGAAGGGCGGATCGAGACGCGCGCGTCGTGATCGCCGATGCCGGGGCGCTGCACGATCCGCTCTTG
>CAZFNT010000504.1:0-3522 GCA_964520315.1 uncultured Gemmatimonadota bacterium | reverse complement strand
ACCAGAAACAGCTTGAGGAGTTGGCTGGCCTGAACCAGGGCGCCCCGGCCTTCGAAGTCCCACGCGTAGAAGCCCTCTTCGTCGGCGCCGTCTCGGGAGTAGAGGACTTCGCCGCTGAAGCTGTAGTCGTAGCGATCGCCATCGTAGACCACCTGGTTCTCGCGGGATTCCTCTCCGTCGAAGCGGGCGAGATCTTCGTCGCCTATTCCGAGGTCGGCCAGTTTCAGATCGTCAGCGCGCCGAAGAAGCACCGTGATTTCGTCGTCGTCGTGCCATTCAACGAAGATGCGGCGGTTCTTGGTGATTCCGCTGATCTCACCCCAACGCTCTTCTCCACGACGATAAGTACTGACTCGGTCGATCGTGAAGTGTAGATCGTCGAAATCTTCCGACGCGCCTAAGACTGTGACGGCATCGCCGCGTCTTGCGTCCGCGATCGACAGGGCGGAGAGATCTCGCATATCGCCTCCATCCCCCTCCTTCTTCTCTTTGCTCTCCGACTTGCGACCGCGGTAGGCAGCCACCAGGAGACCCGCGCAGAGAAGCAGGAGGGCGAAGACGAACAATTGTGTCACTTGCTCAGCTCCGCCTTAAGCTTGGCGAGCTCGCCGTCGGTGGTCGACACGTCGAGGGCGGCGAGCTCGTCGTCGAGATCGCTGTCACCATCGGCGTTCATCTGTTCGTAAGCCTGTGTCATCGCCTCGTCGCGCGCAACCGACTCTTCGAAACGGCCCAGAGCGGCGAAAGCGTTGTCATCGACATTGACGCCGGCCAATGTCTGCGCCACTTGGCGCTGGGCACGGGCGGCGTTCTTGCGCGCGATCAGAGTGGAGCTGTTTCGACGTGCCTCTTCGATCTTGGAGCGGAGTGTATCGACCTGCCCCTTTAGTTTCTCGCGGGCAGCGCGTGCTTGGACGACCGAGGACTCGAGTGTCGCTACCTGGCGATCCGATTCCTGCTTCTTGGCAAGCGCCTTCTTGGCGAGATCTTCGCGCCCCGACTCGAGGGCCTTGGTCGCCTTTGCCTTCCACTCGCCGGAGCGATCGATGTGGCGCTGATACTCCGTTTCGAGACGGTTCAGATTGCTCATCGCTTCCGCCGACGCTTTTACGACATTGTTGAGCTGCGCATCCATATCTCTGATGTTTTGCTTGAGGGTCGTTTCGAATGTGGCGTCTTCGATCGACTCGGCGGCGGCGTTCGCATTACCCTTGGCAACTCGGAAAATGCGTTTGAAGAATGCCATGACGTTGTCTTTCCTTTCGAAAGTGTGGGCGGGTTAGGAGAGCAATCCACTGAGTAGATCGCGCGCCGCCCATGCGTCGACGACGAGGAACTCCAGGCAAGAGAGGATGTCGTCTTTGTCGTCGTCACCCAGGTCCTGGAGCTTGGCGAAGTTGTTGAGCGTGATCGCGACGCCTTTCGGGCCTTCGTAGAGCTGGAAGCTGGAAGTGGAGATGCCGTTGGTGCCGTCGAGCAGGGTCCACAGCACGTCAGAGGTTAGGGTCGATCGCTCGACGTTGATGAGCTGCACCGTGTTGAAGAGAACGCTCTCTTGCAGCACCGAGGTGAGGATCATGCCGCTGTCGAGGTCGCGGATGCGGAGCACCCGATTCTCGTCGTCGCTTTCCACGATCTCGTAGCCGTTCTCGGCGACGAGTTCGCGTATCTGGTCGAGGCTGATGGTTTCGCTGGTCAAGGGATTCCTCCTGGTTCCGAACTGAGTGAGGAGCGTACCGTACGCTTGATGCTGTTCGAAGTCCATACACGGGGATCTTCACGGATATTCACTCGCCGCTATGGGGCCGACGGGCCGATATAGATTAGGGTTCAGGCGAGAGCAACTCATCCCTTTCTTATGTCAAAAGTTTTTGTAGGCCGCCAGCCGATCTTCGACCGCTCGCAGACTGTGCGGGCGTACGAGCTTCTTTTCCGTAGCGGAGAGACCAACCGTGCCGGTGCGATCGACGGGAACCGCGCGACGGCCGATGTGCTGGCCAACACCTTCACGACGATCGGCCTGGACCGCATGACGGGGGATCATCCGGCGTTCGTGAACTGCACGCGAGAGCTGATCCTGGGCGGCACGCTGATGGCTTTGCCGAAGCGGCGTATTGTCTTGGAGGTTCTCGAAGACGTTCACTTGGACGACGAGCTCGTCGCGGAGGTCGCGCGCTTGGCCGAGGCGGGGTTCACGATCGCCCTGGATGATTTCGTCTACTCCGGCCTGGAGACCGCTGCTGCGGATCGCCAAGATCGTCAAGATCGACGTGATGGCCCTGACCCGCGGCGAGATCGACCGTCATAGGCGGTTGCTGCGGAGCTTCGGAGTGCGGCTGCTGGCCGAGAAGGTCGAGACGCAGGCGGATTTCCGACACTTTCATGCGATCGGCTTCGACTACTTCCAGGGGTATTTCCTGAGCAAGCCGACGGTCATTCGAGGGCGGAGGATGCCGAGCAATCGCCTGGTGATCTTGGAGCTGATCGCCAGGCTCGCCGACCCTGATGTCGACGTCGAGGAGCTGAAGTCGCTGATAGAAAGCGATGTGGGCCTGAGCTTCAAGTTGCTGAAGTACATCAACTCCGCGCTCTTCGGATTGGCGAAAAGGGTCGATTCGATGAGGCACGCCGTTGTTCTTCTCGGGCTGCGGGAGATCAAGCGTTTCGCCACCCTCGGGCTGATCGCGAGCATCGAAGACAAGCCGGCCGAGCTGCTGAGGATTTCGCTGGTTCGGGCGCGGATGTGCGAGCTGATCGCCGAGGCGCTGGGGCGCGGGGGGGGCGAGATCCATTTCACGGTCGGCCTTTTCTCGACGGCCGATGCGCTTATGGATGCGCCGATGGCCGAAGTGATCGCATCGCTTCCGCTCTCCGACGATGTCGTGCAGGCATTGGCCGACCGGTCCGGCCCGCTCTCCGATGTGCTGAAGATCGCCATCGATTGCGAGCGGTGCCGATGGGATGCGGGTTCGGAGCTGGGGCTCTCTTCGCGTTCTCTGCAAGAGATCTACTGGGACGGACTTACGTGGGCCGAGCTTCCCGGCAAGGGGTCGGCTCCCTCCCGTAGCGGGTGATCGGTTCTCCGCTTCCCAAAAAAAACTCGCTACGAATGGGTACGGACAAGCGAAGACCGTCTTAGACTTCTTCAGGCCGGGAAAGTGGACTGGAGTGGATCCCCCCGGGGGAGCGCTGCGGGAACACACGCACGATCGCAGGGGGACCGGGGTCCTCTCGAGGCGAGACGCTCGAATCTGCGCCGTGCAACAGGCTCCCAGAAGGAGTACGGCATGAAGGCAGCTATTTCCGCACTTACAGCGACCCTGCTGGTCGCCGCCACTTCGGCGTTTGCCGCGAACGGCGCCGGTATGATCACCAGCGAAGAGGAGGCTTTGCTCGATTTCAGCTTCGATGGGCTCTATGCGGCCGGTTTCGACCAGATCGAGGCGGTGTACGGCCACGACGGCGTGAATCTGAACATGGAACTGTGCATGGTGGACCAGTACGGTGGCCAGTGGCACCTGA
>CAZFNT010000503.1:0-3523 GCA_964520315.1 uncultured Gemmatimonadota bacterium | reverse complement strand
TCGGAGGGTTCCCGGGGGCTCGGCGAAGGAGCGGGGGGGCACGATGAACTCGATCGCGGAATTGCTGAAAGGCGAAAACACGGTTTGAATGGCCTATCCGCTGAGCACGCGATCCGATCCGGACTCCACGCCGAAGGTTACACCCGCGCAGCCCGCCCTCTTCATACGATCGACGAGATCGGCGTCGAGCGCGTCTCCACGCGTTTGGCATACCCATTTCACACTCAATCGCCGCCCGAGGTACTCGTCGCAGATCTCCCGGGCGCGATCCATGTCGAATGTGAACACATCGTCTTCGATGAAGATGGCGTTCACTCCCCAATCACGTTCGAGCCGTTCCATATCGTCCGCGACCCGGCCCGGCGACATCGACCGAAAGGCTCGCCCGAAAGTCTGTCGCAGTGTCTGCGAGCAGTAGATACAGGGGTACGGACATCCGCGACTGGTCAGAAGAAAGCCCCAGCGCAGCTTCTTCAGGGTCTTCACATGAGAGGAGAAGATGATGTACGGATCGAGATCGAGAAGGGAATGGTCGATCGGTGGATGGGCGTCGAGCTCTTCCACCAGCGGTCGCGCCGGACTGACCTCGAACTTCCCTTGCTCGCCGTTTGCGAAGGCGATTCCGGGGATCGACGCATCGATCGGCCTCTGGTCCCGGTAGGCCTCGCACACGTCGATCGCAGCCCCTTCGGGCTCGGCCATCAGCAGACCGTCGAAGCTCGCGGCGCCGAAGAGCTGCTCGGGGATCGACGATGCGTGCTGCCCCATCCCCCAGATCCGCGCCTCCGGGAGCACCTTGGCGACCCCGCGAACCAGATCGTTCACCGTCTCGGCGGTCTGGGTCATGCTATCGAGGAAGACCACGTCGGAGCGACGCTCGCGGAGCATTGTGGCAGCGTACAGCGTGGGGATCGGCCACATCCGATCCTGTGGATGCTGTCGCGGCTCATCGTAGAAGGGTGCGATGCGAACGAAGCTGATCTTCACGGCGTTCTCCTCACGCTCCCGCGCCCGGCCGCGGGTTTCGGATCTCCAACCTCAGCCCTCAAGGAAGGTCTACGGAAGATCGAGAGTTGTTTTCATTCTCTCCCAGTCCGGTCTCGGCTATCGCGGACGTGCGTGTGCCATCTCGTAAGGGCTGCAAAGAACGGTGGCTCCGTTCCTTTCCGGCACCGTCAACGCCGGTAGCCAGCATTGCTCCGCACCGCGGCCTGGACACGAGTCGGCATGATATCGAAATCGAATGATCTGCAACGGCTTGCCAGCGCGGAACACCAGGAACGCGGCCGTGGCACTCCGCTTGCACGAAGTCGACACGCCGTTGGCGGGAGACGCCATCACCGGCGTCGCACACAGGAACGAGACATGGAGGACAAGATGTCTGAGTCAGGAATCAAAGCTTACTCGCGGCTCCTCTTGGCGCCGCTCGCCGCCCTGGCCGCGCTGGCGGGATCCGCTCAGGCCTACCGTTTCCCGAACGGAGTCGAAGAACTCGACATGGCCTATGTTCTCGACGACGTGATGACGTCGGTGGCCTGGGATTGGATCTTCACCCCCGCCCTCATCATCGTTCCGGACGACCACCCGACGATCAGCGAGGCTCTCATTCACGCGTCCCCTATCAACCAGACGATCCTCGTGAAGAAGAGCCCAGACGGCAAATACACAGACAACGTCGTCATCTTTGCAGAGGACTTCAGCAACTTGACGATCAAAGGGGCCTGCGGATCGCTTCCCAAGGTCACTTCGGGAGCCGTCGGGAAGCCAGTCTTCCACATCATCAACGAACACAACATCACCACGACCATCAACATTCGGAATCTGACGATTACTGGAGCATTGGGCAAAGACATCGCCGGCGTTCAGGTCACGACCTCAGAGGACGACTGGGACGCGGTGACCACGACGGTCAACCTCTCTCGGCTTCACATCACCGATTGCTCGGTCGGGATCCAGACCGGTGTTCGGACCGGAGAGTGGTCCTGTTCGACGGGCGAGTGGGGATCGATCGATGCGACCTTGCTGGATCAGCCGATTACGCAGGTCACAGTCGACCGGTGCTCCGTCGTCGGCTGTCACACCGATGGGATGAACCTCTGGCGCGCCGAAGGAGAGATCCTCTCGACGATCGTTGCCAACAACGGCGGTGAGGGGGTGCACACGACCAACTTCGCCGGGACGGTCCGCAACAGCATTCTGATCGGTCACGAGGACAATCAGATGCATTTTCAGTATCCGCGCGGTGTGAACTTTGTCAACAATCTGGTGGCGGCGGGATACGACGCCGGCTTTAATCCCCCTCGGGGCGACGGCCTAGTGATCGAGGGCGCGGACCACGATCTCAATCCGCTGCCGATCGTGGGAGTGTACAACAACGTGTTCGCCGGCAACGACAACGCGGGCGCAAGAATCGGTTTTGTTCGCCTCGTCGAGTCGTCCAATCCTTGCATAGAGGAGTTCAGCGCCTGCAGGGCGCGCTTCTTCAACAATGTGTTCTTCGAAAACGCCACTGTAAGCAAGAAGTACGCGATGCACTCGAGCAGCCAGAACGCGAACGAGATGAGCAACTGGATGGCCTACAACCTGTTCTACAACAACAACGGAATGGACTACGACTCATCGGTGATCAGCCCGGGTGCCGGCAACGTCTACGGATCGAGCCCTCAGTTCACTGCCAACCCCGATGACGAAGTGTTGGAATCGGTGATCGACGCGTCCTATATCAGAAATGCCGCCATGGGCGTCCTGCCGCAGGTCTCGTCACCTCTGATCGATGCGGGTCACCCGATCGCCAGCCTGAACGATGTCTCTACCTATGCAGCGGGCACGGCCCGAAACGACATCGGCATTTTCGGAGGCCCCTGGGCCTCGCCAAGCCCGTTGAACGCCGGCGCTCGACCGGCACAGTGCCACTGGCTCATCGCCGATTTCTCGGCGGATCGCGTCTTCATCCAGAATGCGCTCTACGTGGAGCCGGGTGGCGATCCGTGGGCCGACAAGATCGTTTACACCGATCCCCTGAGCGAGCGGACACTGACCCTCTACTGGGTGCCGGAAGGGATGGACCCTTCCTGGCTGGGTGACGCGCGGGACGTGCAGTACTTCCCGCTCGGCGACAGGAAGGTCAAGCTCTATCGCACACCCGAGGAGCGTGAGGAGCTCAACCCGGTCACCACCCGTCGCGAGTTCGAAGTGAAGCAGTGGCCGTACGAGGAAGACGTGCCGCTGCCCCCCGTCCGGTAGCGTTGCTCCTCACGGAGCGGCGCGCGCAGCTCCCCGCTTTCCCTTTAGACGGAGGGGAGCGCGGGGAGCTCTCCGCGTCCAGATCGAGCACGACCTCTCGTGCACACCCAGCTCCAGATCGATCGTCGCAGCGGCTCCGTTCCTTTCCGGCACCGTCAACGCCGGTAGCTTGTCCCTACCAGAAACCCCATCCACGTTAGCCCGCTTGAACTTCCGGCTCCCCTCCCCCATCTTCGCTGCATGATCCTCATCCTCCAGTCCCTTGCCATCTCGCTACTCA
>CAZFNT010000502.1:0-3524 GCA_964520315.1 uncultured Gemmatimonadota bacterium | reverse complement strand
AACCCCCCGCCCAGCGAGTCGTGCACTGGTGGGGCAACGAGGGCAGCTCTGATGGCGGTTTCGATTACTACGCCATTCGCGAGCAGGGAACAGCCACCGAGCAGATCGAGTTCGAGAGCGACTCTCTGCAAGGCATCGTGACGCACTTCCGGTGGCCGGAATCGATGGATGACCACTATCTGATCTATCGCCGCTCCGCGACCGCCTGCTCCACCTCGTCGTACTTGAGCCACGGCATCTATCCCGGCCAGTGGCAGCCGGCGGACTTCGAGCTGCGCTTCAAGGCCAAGGGCAGCGCGGGATCGACGCTGAAGATCCGCACGGCGGTGGACGGCAATATCAAAGTGGGAACCCTGGCCGCGGACTGGGACTCGATCCTGGTGCGGACCAAGGCACTGACAGAGAGCTGGAACGAGTACACGATCACGATGCCGAACAGCAGCGTGAGCGTGAAGACCGTCGACCTGCGATTCGCGCTCGACGACGTCGACAACCCCCCGGGGGCGGAAGCCTGGCTCGACGATATCGATCTCAACGACGAGCTCAAGTGGATCGCGAGCGAGGGAGAGGCTGCCGCGGTCGAGATTCACCCCGAAGGCCAGCTCGTCGTCGACGGTGAGCCCTTCCTCCTGCGCGGGGCTCAAGACTCCCACAGCTGGTTCGTCGAGGCCGAGCCCCTCGACACCCTGCGCTCGCGCTGTCAAACCCTCGGTTTCGGCCCCGGAGGGATGGAGTTCAACACTCTGCTGAAACCGCCATCGTCGTTCAACATGTACGCCACCAAGCGCGAAGCGCGCCTGATTCTCGACGCCGCGCACACCGCCGACATGAAGGTGATCCTGTGGCTGCCGCTCTTCCCGGCGATCGCCGAGCCGCACAACAACACATCTCTGCCGCTGGTCCCCGGCCTGGTCGAGGACTGGGTCGAGAACTTCAACGATCACCCAGCCTTGCTCGGCTGGAGCTATGGCGACGAGAAGCCGCAGGGGCAGATCGGCACCGCCGTTGACCATCACGTGCTAGAAAACTACGACGCGATCCCGGCCGTGCAGGCGAGGTTTCGACCGCTCTTTCTCTTCACCGGCGACTACCCCTTCGAAGACGTACCCAGCAACCCGGGCCCCTCCGGCCACCTGGAAGAGATGTTCAAAGCGGCCCATATCTTGATGCCGAACCACCACCCGATCCGCTTCTCCACCGACGATCCTGGCGACGCGGTTCCCCTGCTCTCTCAGTGGTGTTGGAGCAAGGCGATGCACACTTACGGATTCGAGCTCCTCTACTCGGCCGTCCCGGCGGCCGCGATCGCGCGGGCGGTTCTGCCGGTCGTGCAGATACGACCGATCAACTGCAACCAGCGCCCACCCTACGGCCACGAGGCGCGCACGATGGGGGCACAGGCGGCGACCGGGCACGGTGTCGGCTTCCTGGCCCACGAGATCAGTCTCACGCGCCTGGAGGGTGACAGTTGCGACGTGGCGCCCTGGGATCTGCTAGATCCGAACAACCGTGCCGCATGGGACTCGCTATGGAGCGGCGCCGCGACCGGCCTCTTCGAGGCATTCCCCGAAATCAACCGCATCGTTGAACCCTTCGCAGAGAAACGCTTCGCCGGCGATCCTTCGCTGAGCGCACTGCCTCCCGCGGTGGTCACCGACAACGCCTACTCGCCCGATTCGACCTGGCTCTGGATGGCTGAGGATTCGTGGATCAATCCGACTGAACTCGAGAACACCCACTGGATGGACGATGAGCTACAGACCGGCTACACATGCCACGCGGCGTCTGCGTATTGCTCCGGTTTCGGTCGCATTCGGTTCTTGGAGATGCAAGGCGCCTTCGATGCGGCGCGCATCGAAGCGGCCGAGCTCTTGCTCACCATCGACGAGCGACCGCTGGAGGTCCTGGATTCGAGCTGCAGCGCGGACGGCAACTGCTGGGGAGATTACGGAACCTACAGCACCCCCATGTCGCACGTCTCGCGCATTCCAGGGGTCGATGTGGCGGGGCTCGACTCGCTCTTCTGGGCCGACGATACGACGGGGTGGGCGAAATTCGGCAAGAACGACGTGGACAACGTATTCAATCACGCATATGTCGTGGGACCCGCGGACACGCTCTGGTATCAGGACTTCGGCCTCCAATTCCTCGCCTCGGGTCGCCGCGACTACGGGCAGAGGGAGAGCATCATCCGCGAGCCCTCCAAGTCGCGCCGCATCGTCGACTTCGACCTGACCAATGTCGTACGCTACTGGGCGGCCGATACCACCGCCGCGCAACGGCGCAACAACGGTCTGTTCATTCAATCTTACTCTCCGACCCGGCGCTTCGAACCTCACCTGATCTACGAATCGTCAGATGCCAACGCTTCACCCAGCGCCTTCAATCCCAGCATGCTGGTCTACGAGGTGCCGCAAGGGGAGACGCCGAAGTCGCTCGGAGCCCCCTTCGCCCTCTTCTACGAGGCGCCGCCAACAGCGGTGCGCATCTTCGAGCTGGCCCACTTCGAGGATCTCGGCGAGAGCTGGCTCGCCGCCATCAACAGCCACAACAGCGAGCAATGCCTGCGTATCTACTCAAACGGGCACCCCGTCGATCCGCCGCCACCCTCTCTGGAAGTGATCGCACCGCGTTCCGGTCAAATCGTCTTGACGGTGCCGGCCCAAACCTCCGATGCGGAGTACATCAACTTCGCTCCCGCCGATACCACATTTGTCTGGCCGAACCTCTGCCCCGACACATTGGAGTTCGGCATCGATGACATCCCGCGCCCGATCAACACTCCCTGGCACCCCGAGAATCCGCAGAGCTACCAACCGATCACCCGCTGGGGTCTCACCCTGCCGGGATCGACCCACGAATGGTCGGCCGTGCTGATCCGCGTCCCCCACCCGGCCTTGTAGCGAGGAGCCCCGCTATGCGCATCGCCTTGTTGATCTCCATCGCCACTCTCTCCACGACTACCCTCGGCGCGCCGATCGGTGAGACCCACTATAGGCTCGAAGCGGTCCGCTCCTTGTGGTCGGGGACTCGCAGCTTCGCCGACGGCGAGCATCTGATCCGCTTGGGAACGATCTTCCAGAGGGTCGGACTGCACCCCTACGCAGAGCAGCCCTTCGAGCTGCTCGAGATCGGCCTGCCGATGAGCGAGGGGAAAGCCGCTGTGCCTTACGCCGGCGAATTGCGAGTGCTTGAGAAGGAGGGCACCCTCTGGACGCCGGAGGGCGATGCGCGGGTGGTTCTCACTGACAACATGACAACGCAGTGGCTCAACTTGGCCACGGCTGGCGACTTCCTGGTCTGCGGCGGAGGCGGTGCGAGATTCGCTACCCTGCGCACCAATGACGGCGGGGATCTCGAGATCATCGAGCTCGAACAGCATCCGACAAACTCGCCGTGGATCATGGCAGGCGACCCCACAGGCGGCATCTACTACGCGTTCTTGGGAGCTCTCAAGACAGCCCGAGTCGACTCGACCGGCCACCTGATCCTCATGTCCAACTCGTACGGACGGGACAACCGTG
>CAZFNT010000501.1:0-3529 GCA_964520315.1 uncultured Gemmatimonadota bacterium | reverse complement strand
TGAGTAGCGAGATGGCAAGGGACTGGAGGATGAGGATCATGCAGCGAAGATGGGGAGGGGAGCCGGAAGTTCAAGCGGGCCAACGTGGATCGGGTTTCTGGTAGGGACAGGCGGGCTTAGATGAGATCGGTGGAGCTGCATGTGATGTACCAGCGCTGCGGATTCTCGAAATGGCGCACGTTGACCGCATCGCTGAAACGCCAGAACACCACTGGGAACTCATGGCCGGTCCAGTGGAACCGGTTCTCGACCAAGGTTTGATAGAAGATCTCGCTGGCAGCAAGCCGAAAGTGGAGACCGCGGGCGCGCGAGGCGCTACGGCCGATCGCCGCCCTGATCAAAGTGGTCAGGATCGGCGGTTTGGGCGCGGCGAAGAGATCCACGATTCGGGTCGATTCATCCGAGCTGCGGGGATGGCGCAAGACCACGTACCCTTCGATTCCCTCCGCACCGTGGGCCGCCAGGATCTCGTACTCCCGATCCGGCGCATCTTGATGCCGCCAGCGGAGGAACTCCGAGCTTCTCACTTCTGTGCAGGGGTAGCTCCTTCGCAGGCGCTCCCAGAGCTCGTCGAAGCGGTCGTCGACGTGCTCCACCTGACGCACGGCGAGGTCGTCGCGGGCTGGGATGTGCCTCCACTGCCACTTTCGCCAGAGACGACGGACATACGACAGGTCGGCGTAGAAACACTTGATCCAGGTCAGATTCTTGTAGCTCAGGAGTCGCTGACCCACGAGATATGCGTCCGGGCTGGGAACGCCCAGGCCGAACGATACATCGATGCGCGCAGCAAAACGCCGTTGGTGGGCGAAGAGCTCTCGCTGAATGGCGCCTCCCCGCCACTCAGGCGCGATCATGTTGTCGACCGGCACCCCCACTTTGTGATAGTCGCGCCCCACCTTGAAGCGCCGCATCATGCTGCCGTAGTGGCCCATGATCCGACCTTCCTTTGATTGGGCCACCGACGACGCGAACTCTCCCGTGTAGCCACGGATGAATTTCCAGCGCCATTCCCGAAGCCATGCGTCCGTGCCTCCGGGCCCCAGGTCCGAGAAGCAGGTGCCGGCCAACTCGGCCAGCCGATCTTCGTCTCCGGGGCGGTAGTCGCGAACCTGGACCAGATCCTTGGAGCGCCGGTGCTCCTCGGTGCGTGTCATCTCGCGCTCCCGTCGACGATTGGTGCGCCGTGATCCGACGGGCGTTTTGCCCGACCGGACGGTATCAACATAACCGGTTTCTGCGCTCCATTGGCAAGTCTTTCGATGCCAGTGCCGGATGCCATAGAGCTGTCGTCTAAAATGAACGAGAATGGAGGCAGCTCGGTGCACCACCGGCCTTCAAATGGGCCGTCTCAGAAAGAATGGGGGGACCTTGCTCATTCCTGCACATCTACGCACGCCTCGGACCTGTCGTCGCCTCCCCTCCGAGAGGACGAAGTGGCGACAAAGGGGGGCCTCCAAATGGGAACACCGACATCGACAGCAATGTCGTTCTCTGTCGAAATCTGATGCTGTGACGCATTGGCGGGGTATGTAGAGACAATGAATGCGGCCCTTAGGGCCGCCGAGCCCCAAGGAGATCTTCGATGCACGAATCCAGCCCCCCTCCTCTCCGCCTCGCTTTCGCTCTCGGCATCTTGCTCGTCGGAACGAGCTCCGCGGCTCCCACCGACACGCCGCCCGGTGACGAGGATTGGACGATCCCGGAGGACACCATCGTCTTCAACTCGAACCGCGGCGGCAACTACGAGCTCTACCTGATGGAGGTCCGGGAGGACGGCTCGACGGGCCCGGCTCGCCAGATCACGGCCTCTGAATCCCACCACAGTTGGTGGGGGCGCATCTCTCCCACGCGCTCGGAGATCATCCTCCACCGGACGCCCAGCCACCTTCTCCCGAGTCAGTACACGGACGCGTTCTGGATCAGCGTTTGGACCATGAGCGTCGCCGATCCCGAGGGGCGGGTCCTGCGCCGGATCACCAACCGCGCAGCCGGGAGTATCGATCCCAGTTGGTCCCCCGACGGGGAGACCATCCTCTTCATCGGCTGTCGTCGACAGTGGTGCTGGCCGACCGACTACGAGGTATTTGCCGTCCCTTCCTCCAATGACTACCTCGATCCCCTGATGTCGAACGTCTCGCCCACGCGACATACTTCGGACCTCATGCCCGACTACGACCCCTACTTCGACCGTGACGGGAGATCAGCCGTCTGGACCACCTTCAAGAGCTTGAGCGACGTGGATTTGCGCACGGGCGACCCGGAGAAGGGGATCTCCCACCTGCTCGACGACGATCATTTGAGTGGCATGCCGCAGTGGTCACTCGATGGGGAGTGGATCTACTTCCACCGCTGGGTGTGGGGGGTCTCGGAGCCCGCGTGGCAGATCTTTCGAATCCGCCCCGATGGAACCGATCTGACGCAGCTCACCTTTCCGGAGACGCACCCGGGGAACAACGAGTTCCCTTCGAACTGAGCCCGACACTCCCGCGTCGGTCCCGCGCTTTCGGCCGCCGCTCCGAAGAGGTCGTGCGGGAATTACCCCCGCGGAGAGATCTGAGGTAACTTCGCGCCTGAGACCCATTCGGATCTGATTGTCATGCTGAAGATGGGTCCCCACTCGTTGGCGTCCGCCTCATTGGAAACGATCATCGACTGCGGAAGTGGCAATGGGCAACGAGCTGATTCAACTCCACGATGAGGTCGCTCTCTTGCGAAAAGCGAACGCCCGCTTCCGCCAGATGGCCGACTCGGCGCCCCTGTTCGTCTCATTCGTGGACACCGATGGACGATGCCGGTACAACAACCGCGGATTTGTCGACAGCTTCGGCCGGCGGGGGCGGACGCTCGATGGGCAGCCCCTTCGAGACATTCTGGGTGAGGCGGTTCACGAGACTGTCCAGGAGCATATCGACGCGGTCTTGGCTGGAGAGCAGCGGGAGTTCGAACTGGAGCTACCCGCGAAGAACGATACCGAACCAGCCCTCCTCACGAGATTCGCACCACAGCGCGGCACTCAGGGCGAGATCCTCGGTTTCCATGTCTTCATGGAGGACATATCTGCGCGCGAACAAGTCGATGAGGAGTCACCCGCTCGGATTCGAAAGCTACATCAATTCGAGCATATCGTGTCCAGCTCAACCGACATGTTGGCACTCGTGGACCGGAGCTTCACGCACCTCGCGGCGAACAAGGAGTATGTAACCGCCTTCAAGAAGGATCCAGAAGAGGTCATCGGGCACACCGTGGTCGAGGTGTTCGGAGAGGAGTTCTTCAACAATGTCATCAAGGCACCCGCCGATCGTTGCCTTGCCGGGGAAGATGTCATGTACGAAGCGTGGTTCGAATTCCCGGCCTATGAACCGAAGTATATGGAGATACACTATTCCCCGTACCGGGGAGCCGACGATCGGATCCAGGGCTTCGTCGTCAACGCGCGCGATGCCACCGCGCGGGAGCGATTAAGAGAGAAGCCGTCCCGAGACCACGGTGCTCTACCGGGTCCTTGGGTCCCACCTCGAGACCTTCA
>CAZFNT010000500.1:0-3533 GCA_964520315.1 uncultured Gemmatimonadota bacterium | reverse complement strand
CGCCATGCGGGCCATCGACGCCCTCGCGCCGGGGCCGGGCGCCGGTCCTCCGGGGATCGGGAGGGTCTGTTCGCCCTGCCCCAGGAGCTGCGCCTGGGCTCGGGCGGCGGCGGCGAGCTGCTGCATGGCCTGGGGATAACCGGTCGATGACGCGGCGTTGCGCAGCGCTTGCATTCCGTCTAGGAGCTTCGCTCCCGCCTTGTTCAACTGGGTCATAGCGCGCCTCGCCCCGTCTCCACCAGGCTTGGGGCGCCCGCGGGCGAGCTCCCGGCTGGAGCTTTCCAGCGCGTCGGCGGCCAGTGAGAGACGGCCTCGAAGGTCGGGGGTGACGAAGAGGCTCTCGCGCTCGAGGGTCTCCACTTCGTCGAGTGTGCTCCGCAGGTTCCGGGCGAGGCGCGACTGCAAGACCGCGGCTGCCTCCGGCTCGGCGCTCGCCTGGAGCCCGTATCGCTCGGCGCGCCGTGAGACTTCGGCGAGGCGCGCGAAGAGGGAGCGCATCCGCTCCTCGAGGTCACCCTTCATCCTCTCGATATGCATCTCCTGGAGCCGGAGCAGTCTGGAATGGAGCGATTCGAGCCCCCCCCGCAGCTCGCTCAAGTCGTTGCTCGCACGATCGATTCGGCCATTCCTCAGGTCTCGGGAAATGCGTCCGGCCCTGGCTCTGGGCACCGGCCCCAGGCCGGCCTCGGCAGCCTCTTCGAGCTCAGCGGCAAGATCTTGGTCGATCCCGGAGCGGGCCGCTTCGGCGATCCCTTCCTCGAGAGCTTCCATATCGCCGGGCGCCCGCTCCTGCGCGCTCGCGGCCGACTCGATCTCGCCCTCTTCTACCATCTCGGCGATCCGCGCCTCGCGCTCGGCCAGCTCGGCGGCCATGGCGATCGCCTCTTCGAGCGCCTTCTCTTGTCTGAGCCGTTCCAGGATCGCCGCCGTTCGCTCCAGGTTGCGCAAGATCTCCTCGTCGAGCAACTGCGCCCGCTCGAGGCTTGTATCGAGCTCATCGGGATCGGCCGCCGCGATCGCCCGCCCCAGCTCCCTCATTAGCTCGCGCAGATTCTCGTCGAGCACTTCGTCCATCAAGCGGTGCACCTCATCGAGCTTGCGCGCCACCGCTTCGGCCATCTCTCCGGCGCGTGCGCGGGCCTCCTCTTCGAGGTGTTCCTCCATCGATTCGACCGCGCCTCGCAGCTCCTCGCCGCGCCCTTGCATCGATTCCAGCTCTTTCTCGGCATCCCACGAGAGATGCCCGCCAGCGTCGGCGGCCGCCTCGCGGATCTCGCGCAGACGCTCGCCCATCTCTTCGAAGGCGTCGCTGAGCTCGCGCGCGGCCCGCGTTCCCTCTTCGCCGTGGCCGGCCACCTCTGCGTAGATTTCTACGATCGTCGGAAAGCGGGCTCTTCGACGCGCCGACTCTCCCCATTTCGGCCCGCCGACCGCGTCGTTGTCGCGAGCGCGTATCCAGAACTCGATCGAGTCGCCGGGCAGTAGATCGAGCGGGTCGAGCGACCAAGCCGTGCCGCCTTCGGTCTCTCTGCCGAGCTCGCCTTGACGGAGGTCGAGCTCGCCACCGCGACCCTCTTCGATTTCGTAGCGGAGCTCGAGTGCGCTCAGCCCGTAGTCGTCGCTCGCGCGCCAGGCGAGCGCGACGCTCATTCGCTCGTCGAGATCGACATCGCTCGGAGGAACGCTCAGCTCGACGACCGGCGGGTGATCGGGCAGCACCCGAATGCGGTGGAGGCGCGGGCGGCTCGGTGGCGTGCCATGCGCGTCGCTCAGAATGACGCGCCAAGTGGTGTCTCTCGACGCGGTCCACGCGGCAATGAAATCCGCGCCATCGATGTGGCAGACGATCGAATCCGTTGCGCCCAAAGCGATCGATGCACTCGCCAGCTGCACGTTCGAGCCGCCTTCGACGGCGATCGCGCTGCCGCTCGGCACGACGAGATCGCCATCTGATGACGCGGAGGGCAGGCCGGTGTGCTCGGGCGGCGAAGATGTCACCGTGATCCGCTCTACACGCGGCCTCTCCCGGACCGAGACGCGCAGGGTGTCGGCCGAGAAGCCGGGCGCGCGGGCGGTCAGGAGCAGGTTCCGCCGCGGATGCGGGAGAGAGGTGGTGAAGAGGTTTTGCTCGGCTCTTGGCAGGGGGCGCCAACGGGTAGTTTCGTTCGCTTCGCCGACCCTGACTCCCAGTTCGACGGTGTCCGGTATGGCCGGGCCTAGCGCGATGACGCGGATTCGCGTGGTCTCGCCCTCCAGGATCCGCGGCGGAGTGGCGCTCAGCTTCAGAAGGCGTGGGCCTTCGGGTATCGAGAGGCGAAGCGCGCTCGGCGCGGCGAGGAATGCGCCGGGGAAGGCCGCCGCGAGCAGACCGAGAGCCACGATTCCGGTGAGGGCTATTCGGGCGTGGGGCCAGAGGGGCAGCGGAGGTGCGGGGGGCTTCCAGCGTTGCGTCGTTTCGGCGGCCCGCCGGAGGAGCTCGGCCCGGAGCTCGGGGGAGGATTCCTCGATCGGGGATCGCTCTTCCTCGAGCTCCAGGCTCGGGGAGAGGAGCCCCTGGAGATGGGGGTTTCTCGCTTCGAGCCGATGCGCCAAAGGGCGAAGGGGAGGCACGCGGCATGCATCCGCGATCAGGCGGTAGAGGGCCGCGGCGGTATACGTCCCCACCCAAATCTTCATCATCAGGCTCGAGAGTGCGGCCACGGGAACCGCGATCACGAACGCCCAGGGCAAAGTGCCGATGATTCGTAGGGAGACTTCGGCGAAAGCCCGCGCCCGCAGCGATCGACGATGACGCGTCAGAAGGCGGCGGGTGGAGTGCGTCATGGGCGATCAGCGGGTGAAGGCGTGCACGACGATGTTGGCGCCCATTCGCAGCGCGGCTCGACGCAACTCTTCGGGGTCGCCGTGCACTCGAGGGTCTTCCCAGCCGTCGGAGAGGTCGGTGTTGAAGCTGTAGAAGAGGGCGAGGCGACCATTCAGATAGAGGCCGTAGGCGTGCGGGGGGCCGCCGTGATGCTCGTGTATTTTCGGTAGGCCCTCGGCGAAGGGGAAAGGGGCGGCGAAGATCGCGTGGCTCGGGGGGAGCTCGACGAGGGGGGCGTCGGGGAAGATGCGGGCGAGCTCCTGGCGCAGCGATTCGTCGAGGCCGAAGTTGTCGTCGATGTGCAGGAAGCCGCCGGCGGAGAGGTATTCGCGGAGTCTGACCGCCTCGCGCTCGGAGAAGTGCACGCGCCCGTGGCCGGTCATGAAGAGGTAGGGGTAGCTGAAGAGCTCGGCGTCAGTGAGGCGGATGGCCGGCTCGGGGGCGGTGCAGAGGTCGACGGTGGTGTGCGTCGAGACGAAGCGGGCGAGGTTGGGGATCGAGGAGCGGTTTGAATACCAGTCGCCTCCCCCTTCGTAGTGCAGGCGCGCGATCGGAATGCAGTCGGCGGCGGCGGGGAGGGGGGAGAGCGAGAGCAGGAGGAGGAGGAGAGTGCGGATCACTTGCCGATGCGGTCGGCGGCCATCTGGTGGAGCATGATCGGGTTGCCGTC
>CAZFNT010000499.1:0-3538 GCA_964520315.1 uncultured Gemmatimonadota bacterium | reverse complement strand
GACGCTCGAAAACGATGTTCCCTGCGGTGACTTCGCCTCGTTGCTCGCGAAGGGCATCGATTATGTCGCGATCACCGAATCGATGTACGGAAACCCCGAGACCGGCGCCTTCAGCAACTTCTACCGCGATTTGTGGAGCGACCCGCGCACGACCCGAGTCGCGCTTTTCCCGGGGCGGGACTACGACCATTCGGTTCACCACCCCGAAATCCGTATCTACCACGTCGGCGCCCCGGATCTGCGCTCCGGCACCGACCGCGACGGCTACTATCGGCCCGACAAAGGGCATGCCTATCTGATGGACATCCCCTCTTCGCTCGTCTCCGACATTCCGGGAGCCGAGAACCGTTCGCATCTCGCGCTCTTCGAAGACGGCGTTCCCCTCGGCCCCGCCCACCAGCGACACGAGCTGATCCGCTCCTCCGGCGGAGGGCGCTACAGCCACCTGAACAAACGCTTGGTCTTCTCGACATCGGACGGCAGCGACCCGAACACCAACGGCCGGCGCTACCACTGGATCGAGCTCAGATGACTCGGGCCGATGCGTGGCCTCTGGTCTGCGTTCTATTGCTGGCGCTGGCGCTCCGATGGACCGGCATCTGGGCGGCCTTCGATCACCCCGACGAGCTGCACCTTCACGGTCGGATCGAGCATGTGCTCGAGACAGGAAGCCTCGACCCCCGCTACGAGGGGAGCGAGCTGGGCCACTACCCATGGGGGACCTTTCCGATTTACGCCTACTCATTCGGGAGGATTCTGTCGTCACCTTTTGTCGATAGCGATGAGATATCCGGCCACCGGCCCTGGAACGATCGTGCGTGGTCGGGCCTAATCGGTGTCGCCACGGTGCTCCTCGTCTATCTGCTCGGATGTCGGGCGGGAGGGCGAAGAGTCGGGATACTGGCCGCGGCGGTGATCTGCGTTGCACCGCTCCATGTTCAAATATCTCACTATCTCACGCCCGATGTATTGGGTACACTTTTGCTCTGCGCCGCGCTCCTGGCAGCGGATATTGCAGGGCGCGACCGCCCTCGTCGAATCGCACTACTCGGAGGAGCGAGTCTCGCGGCGGGCCTCGCCGTCGCGTGCAAGTACACCCTTTTCTCGGGCCTGCTCGCACCGATCGCCGCGGCCTGGATTGGGAGCGGGTCGAGGAGTGCGCGCCTTGCGATTGTCGTCGCCGCGTCGGCGGCAGGATTTCTGATCGGGGAGCCCTACGCCTTGCTCGATCTCCCCGGCTTCATGCATCACTTGGCGGTCGAAGGGCGAGCATATTCGGGCCAGGTCGGTCAGGCAATGGCGGTGGGAGGACGAAGCCATCTCTTCTACCTCGTCTATCTCGCACGCTCGGGCCTCGGGCCTCTGCTCGCGCTGGCGTGCACGGCAGGTGTGGCGCACCTCCTGCTCTCTTCTTCCAAGCCCTACACACGAGCCCGCGCGTGGATCTGGGCCGGTCCTCCGCTGCTCCATCTCGCATTCGTGGGGTCGTTCCCGCTCCAGTACGACCGAAACGTGCTCCCACTCCTTCCACCTCTCGCCGTAGCCGCCGCCATCGGCATCGCGATACTGGGAGGTTGGCGGGGCCTCCCCTGCCCTGGGGTTCGAGGGTGGGCGATCGCGCTCGGCGTTCTCGGCCCCACGCTCGCGGCCTCGATCGTGATCGTTCTCGCCATCTGCCGGCCGCATCCGCGTGACGAGGCGAAGTGGTGGCTGGAAACGCACGAGCTCGATTCCGACCAGGTCCACTCCGAGACCTACAGCAACCCCTTGAGCGTGGACGAGATGGTCGGAGCCGGCTACCGCTATGCCCTGACCGACGGCCGCTACGAGCGACCGCTTCGCTCGCATCCGGCGCGCTACCCTGCGGTAGTCGAAGTCCTCGCCGAGCTCCGCGAACGGACGCGGGTAGCGCGAATCTGGCGTAACCCTATCCTCGACAACGACTGGCTCGTTCCCGCGTGGCTCGAGCACGGGGCCACCCTGCCCGACTACCACGGAAGCCGCGTCACCCTCTGGGAGCTTCCGGGCGGAGCGTCGGAGGGGAGCCGGTCGAGATGATCCGCGCGTGCCTCCGGATCGCCGCGGAGAAGCTGCCGCGGACCCCCACCGGCCGCCTCGCCCTGCTCTTGATGCTCATCGGCTTTCTGATCCGCTTCGTCGGCATCGGCTTCGGCGCCTCGATGGAGGGGGATTGGGTCGGCAACTGGCACGACGACGAGGTGGCCTGGGTTGCGGGATCGATCTCTTTCGCCGACCTGAACCCGCACTACTGGGGCTACCCCGCGCTCCATCTCTATCTGCTCTACCTGCTCAATCTCGCGCTCTACACGGTGTCATGGCTGGTCGGCTTCTCGATGCCACGCGAGTACGGCGACTTCATCCTCGCCAGCGAAGTCGAACGACTGATGATCGCCCGCTTCGTGAGCGTCGCATTCTCGACCGCCACCCTCTGGCTGGTCTGGAAGCTGGCGCTGCGGAGCTTCGGCCGAGCCACTGCCCTGGTGGCCCTCGCCTTCGCCGTCTTCAATCCGGCGCTGGTCCGCCACGCGCACTATGCCACGGTCGATTCCTCGAACACCTTTTTCGTGCTCGCCGCTCTCGCGGCGGCCTTCGCGGTCTACCGCGATCCCGATTCCCGCCGGAAAGTGCTGATCTGCGGCGCCCTGGCCGGTTGCGCGGCTTCGGTGAAGTACCTGGGCGGCATGGTCGCCATCGCCCTGCCCGTCGCTCTCGCATGCGGGTTCAATCTGCGCGGCCGACGTTGGCTCGGCGCCATCGCGCGTCGCGACCTCTGGGGGGCGGCGCTACTCTCGATCGCCGTCTTCTTCGCGATCGACATCTTCATCCTGGTCGACTGGAACGATTTCATCACCCGTTTCTCGGTCAATCTCGAGGCGGTTTCGGGGAGCGCAATTTTCGCACAGGGTTGGTACTCCGGGCTCACTTTCACCGCTCTCAATTTCTTCTGGGGCTCCGGCGGCACCGTCTTCATCGCGATTGGAATTGTGTCGTTCGCATTCGGCAAGCGTCGCGAAGGAGCGATTCTGCTCGTTTTTCCGCTGTTTTTCGCCGCGGTCCTCGGTAACTTCGAATGGCGGATGAGTCGCCAGGTACTGCCGGCGATCCCGATCTTGCTCATCGCGGCTGCGTGGGGTGTCACTCGGGTGTCGGCACTCAGTGTTTTCGCGCTCCGGGGAAGGTCGCGGCGGCTCGTGGAACCATTGGTGTTTTGCCTGTGCGCAGGCTTGGTGTTGTTCACCTGCATGCCTATCCTGAAAACCGTGACTTGGATCTTCACCCACAGCGACACCCGATACGATTTCGCCAAGTGGGCGTCGAAGAGCTTCGAGCCTGGAGCTCGGGTGTTGCTCGAAGACTCGGGCGCTTATGGGTCGCTGATCGGTGACGCTACGTTGGAAATGACGCCTCACCATCTGGCTCCATCCGATGCCGTCAAGACGCACGCGGAGCTCCGGCGCAGCAGCGTGGAGTATGTAGTGACGAGCTCTATATTCACCGAGTTGGGCGATGGATTGAG
>CAZFNT010000498.1:0-3550 GCA_964520315.1 uncultured Gemmatimonadota bacterium | reverse complement strand
GCCGCGCTGGGTCGCCACCCGTTTTCCGCGAAGCTCGTCTCCGCATTCGATCCCGGCATCGTTGCGGGCCACGATCCGGGGCTCGTTCCCCGACGACCCGACGGTTCCGAGGCAGGCGAAGTCGTCGCGCTCGAAGAGGCGGAACACCATCGGCACCTCCGCAGTTGTGGCGACATCGACCTCTCCGGCCAGCAGGCCGTTCAGCGCCCGCTTTCCGCTGACATACTCTCGCACCTCTACTTCGAGGCCCTGCTCGGCGAGAATCCCCTGCTGCACGGCGATGACCATGAGCCAGTTGGTGGGGTCGAGGGGCAGGCCGAGCCGGATCGACTCGGCGGGAGCGGGCGGTGGAGGAGGCTTCGACTCGCACGAGGCGATGATGAGAGCCGAGAGGACAAGGATCGGCGCGGCAGAGAGCTTTCCCATGATGGGCGCCCTTCTCGATGAGACGTTCAGAACTTCAACTGGAACTGAAGCTGCACGGTGTCGTTGTCGATCGCCGCGCCGTCTTCGCGCCGCAATATATAGTTGGCCATGAGCTTCGCGGAGTGCTCTTCCATGTAGTAATTGAGCGACAGGGTGGTCCAATCGATGGCGTCGGCGCCGGCGGAGCGATCGTCGGGATCGTAGGTTTGGTGTCGCGCGAAGGCCTCGATCTTCTCGTCGAAGAGCCCACGGCCGGCTTGAACGAAGTAGCCACCGGCCGCGATCCGGGGCCCGGATGGGGCGTCGGCTGTGAGCTCGGCGGCGATGTACTCGCCCTTCAGCGACCAGGGGCCGTATCGTCCTCCGACGGCGAGATCGAGCACTCGCCGTTCGTAGCCACCCGCGAAGGGGTCGTCGAGATCGGCGCGCATGAGCGGGCTGGGGTCGGAAGCCTCGCCGCCCGCCGGCTGATCGATGAGGCCACTGGCGTGCAGATAGAGCGCCCCCCGATCGCCGAGCGTGGAGCTCCAGTCGAGGGCGGCTGCATAGAGGAAGCCGGCATCGTCGTTGGCGGCGATATTCGGACCGGCGCCGTTGAAGAAGCCGAGCCCCCAGCCCAGCCGGCCGCCCGCGAACTTGCCCGAGAGCTTGGTTCCGATATCCCGTCCGCCGACCGGGTTCAGCAGGCGCGCGCCCGCGTGAAAATAGTCAATCAGATCGACCCGCCAGGCCGGCTGGACCTCTTCGTGGCCCACCGGGATTTTGAATTGGCCGCAGCTGAGCGCGAGATCCGGGCCGAAGCTCCATTTGAGCTCCGCGTCGAGCAGGGTCGGGTCGACCGCCACCGAGGTCGCGCCACGCGCCGTGCTGAGCTGCAGCTTGTAGGCGAATCGCTCACGAATATCACCGGTCACCTTCACTCGGGCGCGGCGGATCCGCATGCTCGACAGGGCGGAAGTGGCGCCGGCTTCGTCGCTCTCGACGCCGTCGTAGCGGAACTGGATGAAGCCCGACCACTCGGGACCGGACTCGACCTCCGTCACAGCGGCCCGGGCGTGCGCGGCCGCAACCAAGGCGAGCACGCCCATCAAGCAAATCGAAACCAATGACCTCATGGCAGTCTACCTCCCGAGCTCGTCCCGAAGGGCTCGCAGCTTGTCGTCGATCCCCTGCTCCTTGTCGATCCTGGAGCCGAGGCGCAGGTTCGTCGAGATTCGCGTCACACCTCGGGAGTGCAGCTCTTCGTGCACCCGCTTCAGTGCGGCGAAAACTGTGTCGTACTCCCCCTCGATATTCGTTCCGTAGCCGTGGAGCCGCACGGGCAACCCAGTATCGGCGAGGATCTTGTGGGCAAGCGCGACCTCTTCACGAACGCTGGTGCGCCCCGTGATCGGCACGACGCAGATGTCGGCGATGACTTTCATCGCGGCAGGTTAGCACAGGCTGAGATTGCTCACCCGCATCACTCCCGGCACGACAATCGCCGCAGGGTGGCCGCCGTCGTACCCGTCTTGCTCGTGACAACAGCGTGGCTGATCATCTACCACGTGCTGGGCTACGGCACCCACGGCTCGGGCACCTACATCGATCCTCTTGGGCACCCGGCGAAGTACCTCGCCGTGCTACCCGCACGCTGGAGAGCTGCCATCGGAACGCTCTTCCTCGGCACCCCCTCCGACCTACGGTGAGCGGGACGTTGTGCTCGTGACGTGTCCCAGCTCCTTGGTCGCTGCGTACGCGCTCTAGGTCTGGCCCGTGCAAAGAGCTCCTCTGTCGAGCTCGAGTGGGTCGGTGGGAGCATGATGAAGGAGCCATTCGAACTGATCCGCCGGCATCCTCGCGCGCCGTTGCCGGTCAGCTACACTTACGAGGGCCCCACGCTACGGGCCAGAGTTCTCTCGCTAGGGTCGCACGGCCCTGACCGAGTCGAGTTCCGTGTGAGGAAGCCACGCTTCGATCAAGGTGAATTGACGGGCGAGACTTGGGTATCGGGGGACGATTCGAATGGCAATCAGAGACGATTGCTGACATCGGACCCAGGGGAACCGAAGCTCGATCGACCAAAGGCGCGGCCATCAGCCGGTATCGGATCCCCCGCCAAAGGTCTCTCGCAGCGCTCTCCAGATCGGATTCGGCGTCTCCAGCCTCGCGTCCACCAGGCCGAAGCTCTTTTCTGGATTCCCGAGCACATAGCAGGCGTCGTCGAAATCCTGCAGGCACCACAAATAGGTCACCAGGCCGCGCTTCGCGCACTCATTCAAAAGCTGTTGGTAGAGGCGCGCCAGCTCCTCCCAATCGAGGCGAATCCAGGTGCGGCTCAGACCGATCTCGCTGATCCATACCGGCTTCTTCAGATCGGGGAATGCGCGTAGGAAGTTGTCGATGCGCTCGAGAATCCCCGCGAGGGTCGCTTCCCGCGAGCGCAGGGAGAGATAGCAGCCGAGCGTGTAGGGATGGATGGCGTGGGCATCGACGAGGTCGTCGACCCCGAGGGCCACGAGTCTACGGAAGTAGCCGCGAGGGATTCCGGGCACGAGCCGATCGACGTCGTTGCCACAGATCCCCCCGAGCACGATGAAGTTGCCCTCGTCGAGATCGCGCAATCGCTCGGCCGCCTTCCCGATGAGCCGCATATAGCCCTCCGGGTCGGGCTCGGTGATCCAGAAGCGGCGGGTGTTCTGCTCGTTCCAGATCTCCCAGCTCCGGATTCGGCCCCGATAGCGCTCGCCCACCTCCGGAAGGTCGATGGGTTGAAGAGGTTCCCCAGGGTCCCCGGGACGAGACCGGTGAGCAGTCCCAGGATCTCGATGCCCGACTCGGCCGCACGCTCGACCAGGTAGTCGGTGGCATCGAAAGGGATGGCCTGGTACCAATCGAACTCCAAGCGGATGCGACGGGCCCCGCATCCCTTGGTGAACTGCAGCACACGACGCAGGTACTCCTTGTCGTGCTGCTTGAGGGAAACGTTGAGGCCGAAATCGGGGAGGAGCCCGTTCGGCTTCTTCGACCGGGCAGAGCTCATGAGCGAGATTCTACAGGGCCCACGGCAGCCGCCGGGCGACGGGAGGTCTCAGGATCGACTCTTGGTCAGAAGTTGCCGCGAGAGGAAGTGCGACATGGCGAT
>CAZFNT010000497.1:0-3551 GCA_964520315.1 uncultured Gemmatimonadota bacterium | reverse complement strand
CAGCATAGTGTAGACCCGCCGGGTCCAGCGACCGGCCTTGAGCTCGGCCGTTTGGAACGCCGCGCGCTTGGCCAGAGCGAACATCAACCCGAACATGTGCTCGGCCACGACCGGCGCGGTGCGCCCCGGCTGATTCGACACCACCAGCCCCAGCCCCCTGGCCACGGCCAGGTCGATCATGTCGGTGCCGATGGAGCAGGTCGTGAGCATGCGCAGGCGCGGCAGGGCCCGCAGCTCGGCTTCGCCCCAGGTCACCGCGCCCCGGGTGTTGATGATGATGTCGAAGTCCCGGGCGCGCTCGATCTTCTCATCCGAGCTTCCCGGCCGCGTCTCGTGCAGCACCAGCCCGAACTCCTCCGAGATTGGCGACTCCATATCATCGACCACGGTGCGCACGGCCTGGTGCAGATTGAGGCCGACCCGCAGGCAGCTCGCGATCGTGGTGATTGCGTCGACGAGTTGAGCCTCGAAACGCCTCCAACGGCGGCTGCGCAGCTGCGCCAGAACCGCCCGGGGGGCCGCGTAGCCGATCGCCACCATGATGATCAGCCCGAGAGTGCCCATACCGGTGAGCAGAGCTACGAGAGCGAGAAGAACCGTCGCGAGCATCGAGAGAATCAGCACCTGGTCCGCCTGCATATCGGAGTAGAGATAGTCGAGATCTTTCGCTGCCCGGCCCAAGAAACCGCGCCGGAAGGCGCGATAGCGCCTCGTCACGATCCGCAAGCCGGCGAACACCCCGCCGAACGCGCTCAGGCCGAAAAGACCGAGAATCGCGTAGCTCATCCCGCCTCTCCCCACGGAACGTCGAGCCCCCGACCGCGCAGAAGGTCGACAAGGCGCGGTCGCACCCCCGTCCGCACGAACTCCCCGACGATCCGCTGCTTCTCGTCGATCCGGCGCTGCTCGAAGTGGAAGAGATCGACGAGCTGGAACTCGCCCGGCTGCGCGCTCGACACCTCGGAGATCGCGACGATCTTCCGGCTGCCGTCGGAGAAGCGCCGGGTCTGCACCACAATGTTCACCGCCGACATAATCTGGTCGCGAATCGCCCGAGAAGGAAGATCGAGACCGCTCATCAGCACCATCGTCTCCAGGCGAGATAGGGCATCCACTGGCGAATTGGCATGGATCGTCGTCAAAGACCCCTCGTGCCCGGTGTTCATCGCCTGCAACATGTCGACCGCCTCGCCGCCGCGGCATTCGCCCACGATGATCCGGTCGGGGCGCATTCGCAGAGAGTTGATCACCAGCGCGCGAAAAGTCACCTCGCCCTTCCCCTCGATATTCGAGGGTCGGGCCTCGAGAGAGACCAGATGCTCTTGCGGCAGACTCAGCTCCGCCGCGTCCTCGACCGTGATCACTCGCTCCGTCGTGGGGATGAAGCTCCCCAGAATATTCAGCAGTGTCGTCTTTCCCGATCCTGCTCCACCGCTGATCACCGCATTCCGCTTGTACTCCACGCAAAGACGAAGAAATCGCGCCATCTCCCACGACAGACTTCCGCGCTCCACCAGGTCGGTGATATCGAGGATCACCCGCGAGAACTTGCGAATCGTCAGGGTCGGACCGGTAATCGCCAGCGGCGGAATGATCGCGTTGACACGGCTGCCATCGGGGAGTCTGGCGTCTACCATCGGCCGCGCCTCGTTGATCGAGCGCCCCAAGGGAGCGACGATCCGCTGAATCACGTTGATGATCTGATCATCGGAGAGGAACTTCTTATCGGTGAGTCTCAACTTCCCCTCGGTCTCGACGTACACCCGATCCCGCCGGTTGACCATCACCTCCGAAACCTCGGGATCGCGCAGCAGATCCTCGATCGGCCCGAACCCGAGCGAATCCTCCATAAGCTCTTTTGCGAGCTGCTCGCGATCCACGAAAGCCGGAATCCCGTTGTCGAGCTCCCGTATCAGACCGCGAATCGTACGCTCCGTCTCGGCTCTCAGCGCGTCATCATCGAGACGTCTCAGGTCGATCCTCTGAATCAGCGTGCGGTGCAGACGCACCTTCGTCTCGAAGAACGCTTCCTCCTCTTTGTCGGTGAGCGCGGAGCCTACCCGGTGGCCCAACTCCGGCTGCACGAGTATCTCGCACTTGCCCACGCGCACGATGTCCCCCGCACCGAGCGCTCGCCGATCGACCCGCCGCTCATTGACATAGGTACCGCCATCGTCCCCCACGTGCTCGAGCAGAATCGAACCGTCCTCACCCAAACGGATCTCGGCATGCCGCGCATCGATCCCCTCGTGCGGCAAAAAAATGTCGCATCCGGCCGCGGAGCCGACGACACAGATCTCGTCGCCGATCGCGTGAGGCTCCACGCGACCGTCGGGAGTGTTCACGATGAGCACGAGCGACATAGCGACTACTCGCTCTCCGGCTCGGCCTGGGCATCGCGCTCAGAGCGAGCCTCTTCGAGCGTCGCGCCCCCGATCGTCGAGACGCTGCCGGAGAGAATATATGGCGTGACCAGAATCAGTGTCTCGATCTCGTCAATCTGGGTGCGATTCGACCCGAACAAAAGCCCGATCAGTGGAATACGGCCGACCAGAGGGATCGGCAGCGAGCGCCTCGTCTCGACCTCAGCGGTTGAGAGAAGCCCGGCGATCGCCAGCGTCTCTCCCGCCGTCACTTGAACGGTCGTCGATGCCTCTCTCGAGCGAATCCCCGGCGTGCCCAACACCGAGTTCGCGTAATCCGGCTCCGAAACCTCAGCGTGGATCTCGAGCGCGACAGCGTCGGCGGCGACGATCCGAGGCAACACCTCCAAGATCGTGCCATAGTCCTGAAACTGAACCGTCACCGCTCCCTGGCTGCTCTCGACCGGGTAGGGCAGCCGTCCCCCCACCTGAAAGCGCGCCTTGGCGCCGCTCTCGGCGACCAGTTGCGGCTTGGCGAGCAGCTTCGCATCACCCTTCTCTTCGAGCGCGCGCAGCTCCACCAGTAGAGGCGAGACGCGGGCCATCTTCCCCACCGCGAAAGGATTGTCGCCCAGCTCCGGCAGCGTCTCTTCACCGAAGAGCGCGCCCCCCCGCGGCGGCGAGAACTGATACTCGAGCCCCCGATCGGCATCGCTGAAATCGACATCGAAGCGTTGCAGCGTCTCGAACCACTCGAGCCCGAGCTCCTCGACTCCGGTTCGGGTCAGCTCGAACACCTTCACATCGAGCTGCACATTGCTGCCGACCGTCATATCCTCGACCAGATCGATGACGTTGTCGAAACGCTCCACGACCTTCTTGTAGCGCCCGAGCTCGCTACGCGTTCGAATCGCCCCCCGAACCGCGATATTCGACCCGGCATCGATGACTTCGATTCCGAAAATATCACCGATAAGGAGCTGCAGGTCGTCGGCCGCGATCCGCTGCGAAACCACACGAATCCGCCGAGTCTCGGTGCGCCCTCCAGAGTAGACGATCGTAATGCTGGTGCTACCTTCGCCCACACCGGTGAGGATCACCTGTCGGTTCCCGGGCAGCGCCCTGACCGAAACGACACTTCGATCGGCCGCGACGATATTCGAGAAGCGCGCCAGCTCGAGCGTGCGT
>CAZFNT010000496.1:0-3562 GCA_964520315.1 uncultured Gemmatimonadota bacterium | reverse complement strand
GCCGACCATTGATGGCGACGGGCTGGAGCACTATCACTGGCACATCGAGATCATGCCGAAGCTGACCCATGTGGCGGGATTCGAGTGGGGGAGCGGGTTCTTCATCAACCCGACCGCGCCCGAGGAGGCCGCCCGCTTCTTGCGCGAGGTCAAGATCCTATGATCGACGGTGATCGATGCGCATTCTGATCGCAGGAGCGGAGGCCGCGCCACTGGCCAAGGTGGGGGGACTGGGAGATGTGCTCGGCTCTCTGCCGCACGCCCTCGCGCGCCGCGGGCACGATGTAGTGCTTGTGCTGCCGGCGTATGCGTCGGTCCTCGCCCAAGTCGACACCAACGATCACGGCCCCCTCGATCTGCGCAGGGGGAAGGGTGAGTCGATCCCGACCCGATTGCTTCAGACGTGGCTGCCCTCGCCCCGCAGCGACGGACTTGCGCTCAGAGTTCTGCTCGTCGACCAACCCTGGTACTTCGGCCGCGGCGGGATCTACAACGATCCGAACACGGGGGCCGGTTTCGGCGACGAGCACGAGCGTTGGCTTGCGTTCAGCATGGCGATCGCGCCGGCGTGTGAGCGGCTCAGGTGGTTCCCCGACGTCATGCACGGAAACGACAGCCACACCGGGCCCGCGCTCGCGCTCCAGGCCACTCGCCCTCGCCCCGGCCTCTGGGGCACCGGAACCCTCTTCTCGATCCACAATCTGGCCTACCAGGGCTGGTTCGGAAGAGACGCCCTTCGCTTCGCGGGCTGGGATCCCGACTGGCATCTCGATTCCTCCGATCCGCTCGAATTCCATGGCGGCACCAACTTCATGAAGATGGGGATCGCCTGCTCCGACCTGGTCAACACTGTGAGTGAGCGCTACGCCTACGAGATCCGCACCGATCCTGACCTGGGTTGCGGGCTCGAGGGCCTGCTCGCGGGCCGTGGCGCCGACGTGCGGGGCGTGGTCAACGGCATCGATATCGACACATGGAATCCGGCCACCGATCCCCATCTCGACGCCAACTACTCAGCGGGCGATCCCTCCGGCAAGAAGGCGTGCCGAGACGGTCTGCTGGCGCAGGTCGACATGATGCCCGCGGGCGAGAAGACAGTCGTCTTTGGTTTGGTGAGCCGCCTTACGATCCAAAAAGGGATCGATCTGGTGATCGGCGCGGTCGATCATATGATGCGCGACGATATGCGGCTGGTGGTGCTCGGATCTGGGGGCGAGTCGTACCAGCGCGGTCTGCGGGAGCTCGAGGCACGTTATCCCGGCCGCGTGCGCGCGCTCTTCGGTTTTTCGGAAGCGATGGCGCATCGGATAGAGGCGGGCGCCGACGCCTTCCTCATGCCTTCGCGATACGAGCCCTGCGGGCTCAATCAGATGTACAGCATGCGCTATGGCACGGTTCCGGTGACCCGCTATACGGGCGGGCTCGTCGACACGGTAGAGCCCTTCGATCCCTGGAGCGGCCAGGGCTGTGGCTTCCACTTCTCATCGATCTCATCGGAAGGCCTGCTCGACGCGGTGGGGCGCGCGACGTTGGCGCTAAGGCACGAAGAGAGCCGCCAGCGCCTGATCCGCAACTGCATGGCGCGAGACTTCTCGTGGGACCGCGCGGCGGAGGGGTACGAGAGGCTCTACGAGGAGATCGTGAGGAGAAGGTAGGCCGCTACCGGATCATCCGACCCCTGGCGTCACGATGTACGAGAGTGGATTGAAAGCGCTCGCGATCGTTGGATCCTCTCACGAGGCGATCCTTGGGTTCGCGTTCGTCGCATTGGGCGTTTGGGCTCTTCCGAGGATCTTGCGCCCGGGCGATCAGAGCCTCGAACGCCGGCTCTTGGCCGGCTTGGTGCCGCTGGCTCTCCTCGCTGTCTGTAGCCGGTGCGTCTCGGTCGTCCTCCAAGCGCCGAACTGGGACTGGAACGCCTGCCGCCTGGCACCCGCGGTCGCGTACTTCCGCGGCTACGACCTTTACTTCGGCCCGACATCCGGTCCGATCGTCAGTACAGTCTACGGTCCGGTCGCCAGTCTGCTCCTCGCCCCCTGTGCGGTTTTCCCGGAGCCGACCGGGGCGATTCTGATGGCCAGCGCCATCACTCTCGCGGCGTTCGCCGGCCCTCTTCTGTGGGCTCACTTTCGAGCCGCGGGAGTTGCGCCCATCTCATGGAACAGGATCATGGGGGCGTTCGCGGTCGCCTTCTTGGGCGCGGCTTCGTTGAGATCGACCTCATATATGCTGGGTTCGGTGCACGTCGATGCAATCGCCGTGGGCTTGGGGCTCCTTTCCTGTTTCCCCCTGATTCAGAAGCGCAGAGCGATCCGCGATTCCGATCTGGCCCTCGCGGCTACCCTGGCGGCTCTGGCGGTGTCGACGAAGCAGATAGCGATCCCGATCGGTCTGGCGCATTCGCTCTTCCTGGGACTCGCCTACGGGGGCCGAAAGGCCTTGCGCTACCTGGTTGCCCTGCTCGGCGCGGGCTTGGCGCTCTTGGTGACCTACTCCGTCTTTTTCGACATCGAGAAGATGTGGTTCAACATGTTCGTGTTGCTCTCGAAGCATCCGTTGAAAGGCGGTGGCTCCGCGCTCGCGCTCTTGGCCGACTCCTTCCTCGAGCTGATGACTCAGAGTGGGCCGTGGATCCTTCTCTGCGTCGTGTCGGGACTGACGATCTGGAGATCACGCTCAGCTCAGGAGCGCGATCCGCGATTGTGGCTTCGGGCCCAGCTCTGGTTGCTCGTTGGGCTGGTTGGAGTTGTCTTGTTGCCGACCTCCACCCTTGGCAACATCAAGGCCGGCGGGGGACAGAACTCCTACCATTCCGTGTACTTCCTCGTCTCCGCGGCCTCTCTGGCTCTTCTTCGGCTTTCGGGCTACGCGCCCGAGGGCGACCCTCGAGGACAGCCTAGGCGCAAGCTGGCCACGAGAGCTCTGATCACATTGCTCGTCTTGCTCGGCGCGATGACCTTTCGCCGGCAGCTCGAGATCAACCACATGCAGTGGCTGCTGGCCAATCCTCAGCGCGAGGCCTACCAGTTCGCCAAAGGGCACCCGAACGAAGCCTACTTCCCTTGGAACCCTCTCTCGTCCCTGATGGCGGATGGCAAGCTCTACCATTTCGAGCTCGCCGTGGTGGACCGGAGGATCGGAGGTTTCGACCCGAGTGATGAGCACGTGCGCGCCAATCTACCGAGCGACTTGCGCTATGTGGCTTTTCACTCCGCGCGCCAAAGCGAAGGGATGCTGAGCTACCTTCCGGAATTCACCCGTAGAGTGGATCTGCCGGATCTGCCCGATTGGATCGTGTACGGGCGGGAGTGACCCTACCGATTCCAGTTGACTCGGCGACTGCATGACTGGTAAAAACCGATAGATTTCAGCGGGAATAGCTCAGTGGTAGAGCGCCACCTTGCCAAGGTGGATGTCGCGAGTTCAAATCTCGTTTCCCGCTCCAACGGCCGGGGTCGAGGGCCAGGATTCGAATCCGGCCCTCGATCCCTATCTTCATTTCGGCGCCATGGCCAAGTGGTAAGGCAGAGGACTGCAAATCCTTTATCCCCGGTTCGAATCC
>CAZFNT010000495.1:3026-3564 GCA_964520315.1 uncultured Gemmatimonadota bacterium | reverse complement strand
AGCATGTCTACATAGCCCTGCCGCCAGGTGCGTCGACCCGGGCCGGGGTCTCTACCCGCGTGGCCCTCGATGGGGTCGATGTGATGCTGACCAACGAGCGTGCGCGCGTGCGCGTGCGTCTCGCCCGTGGCGGCCAGCGCGGAATCGGCATCGAGTCGGGCGGTGGCGGGCAGATGGCGATTCTGCGCCTGGTCTGCGACGCGACAGTCGCGGCCCTCCGCGAGCTCGAGATCGATGTCGGCAGCGCCTCGTTGGAATCGGTCACCCTCACCGAAGTCGGTGGGGCCGAGGGCAAGAGACGACTCGTGCTGGTCCTCTTCCACGTAACCCTCTCCGGCTGGGACGGCGAGCTGACCGGCACCGCCGTGATCCGCAGGACCGATGCGGAGGCGGCCGCGCGGGCTACCTTGGATGCGTTGAACAGGCACGCGAGTTGAGAGGAAGATGGACTACAAGAAGGCCGGGGTGAACATAGACGAGGGCATAGCTGCGGTGGCCAAGATCAAGCGCTCCGCCGGCCGCACTCGGAGACCCGGCG
>CAZFNT010000495.1:0-3016 GCA_964520315.1 uncultured Gemmatimonadota bacterium | reverse complement strand
CTAGGGGGATTCGGCGGGCTTTTCCATCTCGAAAAGGCCGGCCTGAAAGACCCTGTGCTGGTGTCGAGCATTGATGGCGTGGGGACCAAACTCATGGTCGCGGCGATGGCGGGGAGCTATCGCGGTTTGGGCGCCGATCTGGTCAATCACTGCGTCAACGACATTCTCGTCCAGGGTGCCCGTCCCCTCTTCTTCCTCGACTATGTGGCGATGGGGCGCCTCGATTCCGACACCGTCGCCTCGATCGTCGAGGGGGTCGCCGAGGCATGTGAGGCGGTGGACTGCGCTCTTCTCGGTGGCGAGACGGCCGAAATGCCCGGTCTCTACGCCGACGACGATCTCGATCTGGTCGGCGCGATCGTCGGCGCGGTGGAGCGGCGCAGGGTCGTGACTGGAAAGGCGATTCGTGAGGGAGACGTGGTTCTCGGCCTCTTCTCGACCGGACTGCACACCAACGGCTACACCCTGGCCCGACGAATCCTCTTCGATCTGAAGGGCTTCGCGGTGAGCTCGCCGCTCTACGACGATGGACCGACCGTCGGGGAAGCGCTGCTCGCCGTGCACCGCTGTTACGAATCGGCTCTTCGGCCCGCGCTCGATCGGGGCATCGTCCACGGCCTGGTGCATATCACCGGTGGGGGGCTGCTCGAAAATGTGCCGCGCGTGTTGCCCAAGGGGTTGGGTTGCCTGGTCAATCGAGATGCGTGGGAGCTGCCGGAGCTGTTTCGGCTCCTCGCGGAGTGGGGCGAGGTCGCCGAACTCGAGATGTTTCGCGCATTCAATATGGGGATCGGCATGTTGGCGTTCTGTGCGCCGAAAAATGTGACGCGCATTCTCGAGGGGGCGAGGGAGGCCGGCGACGAGGGCGCCGTGATCGGCCGCGTGGTGGCGGCGGAAAGGCCGATCCAGCTCGCCTGAATAGCGGAGCTTCTCCCGCGCACTGCCTGCGCGTCTTCGGATATATCGAATTGCCCTGGTGCGCACGCACCGCCATCGATCCCGCGGCGGCCGGTGCCGATTCGCGATCCGGGGTCGAACGCGATATCGGACAGAAGGGCAGCTTGATCGCGGCGCTCGAAGGGTGGCACGTCGCTTGCCGATTGGTGAACGCAGATCAGACACGACATGACCGCAGGTCGGACGGGTGGCCGCTCTCGCACCATCCCCGAGATCCGCTCGGGGAAGCCCGCTCCGAGCAAGGCATGGGAGGACGTCAAAGTGGAAGAGACCGCCAGGGTATTGCTCGTCGATCTCGCCGGCGGGCAGGCATTGGGAATCGCAGCCGGCCTCGAAAACGCGGGCATTCGCGTCAGATCGGAGACGACCGTTCATCGCTTGGGGTGCTCGCTCGATGCCGTGCGGCTGGTGGTTGTGGCGCATCGGAGTGACGACTGTTCGGTCGATGGCGTCCGTTCCGCGCTGCGAGAGGCCCGCCCCGGGCTGTCGACGATCTTCCTCCCCCTGAGCTCGAGACCTTCCACGGGGGCCTTGCTCGAGATGGCGGGGCGGATCGAGGCCGAGCTTCGCCGCTCCACCAACACCGACCTGGTTCCGCTCAACCTCAAACCGACCCGTCATCTCGGCGCGATGATCGGAACGAGTCGGCCGATGCGAGATGTGTACTCCGCGATCGGGTCGGTTGCGCCGACCTCGGTCTCGGTGCTGATTCTCGGCGAGAGCGGTACCGGCAAAGAGCTCGCGGCCCAGGCGATCCACTCCCACTCCTCCCGGCGCGAGGGCCCCTTCGTGCGGGTGAACTGCGCCGCGCTGCCGGCGTCCTTGCTGGAATCGGAGCTCTTCGGGCATCAACGAGGCGCGTTCACCGGTGCGACTCACGATCGCCCAGGGCGTTTCGAGTCCGCCAATCGCGGGACCCTCTTTCTCGACGAGATCGACTCGGCCGGCGCCGCCTTGCAGGGCAAGCTCCTACGGGTGATCGAGCAGAAGGAGTTCGAGCGCCTCGGCGACAACCGTACGCGGCGCGCCGATGTGCGCATCATCGCGGCGACCAACGCCGACCTCCCGGCCCTGGCGAGGCAAGGCAAGTTCCGCGCGGATCTCTACTATCGCCTGGCTTCGGTCGAACTGAGGCTGCCACCTCTGAGAGCGCGCGGAGACGACCTGCTACTGCTCGCCGCCGACGGCGTGCGGCGACTGAATCGCGAGGTCGGCCGATCGGTCACGACGATTCGCCGGCAGGCCCTCGATCGACTCATGACCCACCGTTGGCCCGGCAATGTGCGCGAGCTCAACAACGTATTGTGTCGCTGCCTCTTGGCATGCGATGGGCGGGCGATCGAGCCGGAGAACCTGCCGGCCGTCCTCGGATCGAGCTGCACCAACGACGCCACAGACCCCAGCAACCCGGTTCACGATCTGCGCGAGGCGATCTCGTCTCTCGTTGCCGGCACCCCCGACGATCTCTATCGCAGGGTGATCGACGAGACCGAGAAGCAACTCCTCGGATTGGTGCTGCGCGAGCACGACGGCAACATCCGCCGCGCTTCGCAGGTGCTGGGAATCGCGCGGAATACGTTGAAAGAGAGGATTCGGCGTTTTGATCTGCGGCGGGGAGAGGTGTGAGGGAATGCAAGATCCGACCCTTGGCGGAGCGGCGGTTGCCGGTCGCGCACCGGTGATATATCTTAATGGAAACCCCACTGTTTTTATTAAGGTATTGCCAATGGTCCTGTCATCGGAAGACATCGTCCCCCTGAATCGGGTTCGCGCTCGATTGACCCATCTGGCCGAGGAAGTTCGCGCGGGCAAGGAGAAGCTGATCACCCGCAACGGCGAGAGCTACATCGCCCTCGTGGATGCGAGACGGCTCGATCACTACCACCGCCTCGAGCGCGAGCACCTCCACCTGCTGCTGCTGCACGAAGTCGAGCGTGGCATGGAGGATGCCGAGGCGAAGCGCACATCCAGCGCCGACGAGTTGCGCCGCAAGTACGGGCGCTGAGGCGACGCCACGCCCTCCATGTTACGGGTCACCGCGAACTTCGAACGCAACCTC
>CAZFNT010000494.1:0-3579 GCA_964520315.1 uncultured Gemmatimonadota bacterium | reverse complement strand
CAGGTCGGCCGTGGCGGGCGTGCCGTCTTTCGCCGTGTCTTTGATGCCCATCATAGCGATGATCACGTGTGGGCGGTACTCGGGCAGCGTGCTTTCGAGAAGAGCGATGGCGCTGCGCGTCTTCCCCGCCATCATGCCGAGGTTGAGCACGCGAAAGTCGATCGCCGACTGGCTGGAATCAAGGATCTCCTGGAGCCGCGAGGGGTACGATGTTCGGGGCACGAGCATTCTGCCCGATTCGTCTCCGGCCACCGCGGTCGTCGATTCGCCGATGCAGGCGATGCGGATCTCGTTCTCCCCGCCCCCGATCGCGGTGCGGTTGCGGCGGGCCTGCAGATGCACGAATCCGTCGTAGGCCAAAGCCAGCCCGACTTCGAGCAGGGCGAGGGTCAGGATCGTGCCGATGGTCAGGGAGATGAACTTCCGTCTCCCTGTGGGCATGGTCGAGGGGCGCATGGATCCAATTGTACTATCGATGGAGCCTCGAATCAGCTCTCGGAGCTGTCTTGACGCGTCCAGAACACGGGTGTAAGGATCGAGCCGCCGCGGGTATTCTCCACCGCATCGAATCCCTGCGTCTTTCCCCCGCCCCGCGTCCGCTCGTCGTGATCATCATCGCGCTCTTCGTGGCGGCGACGGTGGCGCTCTCGTTCGTGTTGACCGGATTGATGCTGAATGTCGACGGTCAGGACGGTCCGGGCTATCTGGCCCGCGCCAATGGTGCCTGGCTTCAATCCGACGATTTCCATGGGCCGGCCTACTCCTGGGCGATTCGCGTCGTGGCGAGCTTCGGTCTCGAGCAGTGTCGCGCGGCGCGACTCGCGACCATCGGCTTTGGGGCGCTTTTCCTGATCGCGTCGTGGCGGATCCTCTCGAGTCTCGACCGGCCTCGCGAAGCGGCGCTGGCGGTGCTGCTCCTGGCCACGCATCCGGTCGTAATCGAAATGGGAGTGGCGATACGGGCGGACATGATGGGGGCGTCGCTCTTCTTGGCGGCATTGGCCCTCTTCATTGGAGCGGACCAGCCGGGTCGATGGCGGGCCGCCTTGGCCGGAGCGGCGATCGGTCTCGCCTACATGACCCGTCACATCTACGTTTTGGGAATAGCGATCCCCCTTGTTGCCCTGCTCCTCGCGAGCAAGGACCGTGGATCGACCCGCCGAGCATTGCTGGCGACCCTCGCCTTCTCGGCGGGCTTCTTGGCGACATCGGCCCCGTGGCTCTGGCATGTTGCGTCGCGAAGCGAAGTCGATTTCTTGGGGGACAATCACCGCAACGTGGCGTTCAAGGTATTCCGCGATGGGATCCACATGGATCGCTTCCCCGGATCTCACGAGTTCGAGGGGATCATCGATGTGGTTTCGAGCGATCCCCTGCGTTTCTTCGAGTCGTGGGGGAGCTCGCTCCTGCATTTGCCCTACGCAGTGGCCGGTGTCTTCGCTGGCCTGGAGCTCGTTTGCGCCGCGGGGGCTCTGGTCTGGCTGGTTAGAGGCGGTCGCGGACACCTGGCTTTCTTGCTGTGCTGCGCGCTCTACGGCGCGGCGATCTCGCTCGTGGCGCCCTTGGAGCGTTATCTGTTGGCCCTGGCGCCGCTAGCCGCGGGGCTGGTCGCCGCGGCGTTCGCGTGGCTGCCCAACGGACTGCCGATCCCGTGGCGGGTCGGCCGGCGTTGGGCCATTCCGGTCTGGCCGCTCTTGGCCGGCGCCGTGGTCTGGATCGGCGCGACCCGGAGCATCGACAGGTATCGACGTCACGCGGCTCGCTGGGATCGCACCGAGGCAGCCGCTCGGTGGCTACGGGGGCAAGCGCCGGAACACGCCTCGGTCTTGGTACGCGATCGCTTGTTCTCGACCCTGTCGGGAGCCCGCCACGTCGACATGTGGACGTGCTTCACAGAAAACCCGAATGCCGAATTCGGGGAGCTTCTACTGCGGGAGAACGTGGACTTTCTGGTGATGGACGCCCATACGGCCCACCGCTTTCCCAAGACCTCGTCGCTCTACAGCCACCCCGATGACAACCCTCTCTCTTCGGTGCTCGAGCTGGTCTATATGGCGGATCACCAGGGTGCGGGGAGGGTCATGGTGTTCGAGGTGCGACGGGAATCGGACATGAACGATGGATGAAGTCGGTCGGCCGCTTCCGCACCACATCTGGGCGCCGCCATACCATTCACCCATGCGATCCTCATCGAGAGTCCGCGACCGGATTTCGGTCTTCCTCGTGCTCGTTCTGGCATCGTGCTCGGAAGCGCCATCGGGCCGAGCTTCGCACGAGAAGATCGTGCGGGGAGACACACGAGCGACGCTTCTGCCTGCGGCTCGGCTGAGCGTAACGCCCGAAACGGCGATGCCGGGTGAGGGGTTGACGCTCAGGGCAAGGGTTCCCCGAGGGCCGGGGAAGTGGTCTGAGCTGAGCGTCGAGATCGAGCGGGATGGGGACGAGATCGATCGGGAGTTCGCGCTGCGCGCCGATGGCGACGTGTTGGAGGGCGTAATCGCCCTGGATGCTCCCGTGGGCGAGGGGGACCATCTCTTCACCCTTCGCGGCAGGCGGGGCTCGCATCGTGTCGAGGCGCACGCGATGGTTCACGTGAGCTCCGCCCCTCGGTGCCCAAAGGGCGAGGTCCGCGAAGCGGGGCGTTGCGTCCCGCGCGTCGATGGCCATCACATCCTCGCCGAGCGTGGCATCGACGTCAATCATCGGGCGACCGATGAAGCCAGACGAGGGGGGCACATGATCCACCCACGCTCCGCTCGTCGACTCGGCGATGTGCTCGTCGCGTGCATGACCGACGCGATCGGCCTGATTCCGGTCGATGAGATGCCGATCATCGGTGAAGCGGAACGCGGGGCGGCCGAGCGGCTCCGGGCGAACCTGGTCGAAGCTCGCCTGAGGCCGAGCGGAATGATGGTCAGCGAGCACCTCTTGGTGTTCGCCGATCGTGGAATCGCGATCTCATCGTCTCGAGGCGCCGATGTCATGGGACTAGGTGGACTCGCGAGCTGGCGACTGCCTCCTCTCGACATGCGGCCTCTCGCCCCACCCGAGCACATCTCTTCGTTGCGGGACGAACGTGGCTTCGGAGGACTCGTGCGCGCGGGCGATCGGATCTTCGCCATCCACCACCCTAACGCGATCGCTCGCGTACGCCTCGCGGGCGACGGCCGGCTCGAGCTTGAAGGCGAGCTCGTCCTTCCAGGGATGCGTGGGGGTACCGCCATCGCTTACGACGGGCGTCATCTTTTCGCGGCGGGTGGAACCGATGCGCGAGCATCGAGCCACGGCATGGGAACGATCCATGTGCTGGACGCGCGCGGCTCCGACACGCCCACCATCCTCGGATCGGCGCCCACGACGGGAGCCCCGAGGAGCATCGCGGTGCTCGGCCAAGGGGTCGTGGCGGTCGCGGGCGGCGCATTGGGGATCGATCTCTTCGACATGAGCTCCCCCGCGGCCCCACGGCTGGTCGCCAATGTCGAGACACCGGGATCGGCGATGGGGCTCTCTTTCGAAGATGGGTATCTCCTTGTGGCCGATTGGGATAGTATTCGATTATACGACGCGGCCGCGCGCGGA
>CAZFNT010000493.1:0-3580 GCA_964520315.1 uncultured Gemmatimonadota bacterium | reverse complement strand
GCTCGGGCACGCATTAGGTGGCGGATCCTGGCTACTGCTAACCTCCCGAAATGGCCCCCGCCGACATCTTCCGCCGCGCCGCCGAGCTTCTCCGCCGCGCCGAGCGCTTCGCTCTTGTCACCATTGTCGAGACCAAGGGTTCGTCTCCCCGCCACGCCGGCACGAGGATGATCGTTCGCGATGACGGCAAGCTCGAGGGCACGATCGGTGGGGGGCGTCTCGAAGAAGAGGTCAGGGCCGAGGCCGCGCGGACCATAGAGAGAGGCGCCATTTCGCGCCGCACCTTTTCGCTGGGCGCCGACCTGGCGATGTGTTGTGGAGGCAGTGTGGAAGTCATGATCGAAGCCATGGGCGGTCCGCCCCGCCTCTACCTTTTCGGCGCGGGCCACGTCGGCCAGCCGCTCGCCCGCTACGCCGCCGACGCCGGCTTCAACGTCACGGTCGTCGACGATCGCCCCGACTATGCCACCCGAGAGCGCTTCCCCGCAGCGGCCGAGGTTCTCGTGGAGGAGTTCATCGACGCCGCTATCTCGATCCCCCGTCGCCCCGACGACTACCTGGTGATCGTCACCCATACCCACCGCAGCGACGAAGAGCTGCTCACTGAGCTGCTCCCGGGCGACTTTCGCTACCTGGGGCTCATCGGCAGCGGGAGCAAGGTGCAGCGATTCAAGATGCGCCTGGCTGGCGCCGGCATCGCGGCCGAGCGCTTCGCACTCATCCACGCCCCGATGGGCCTCGACATCGGCGCCGAAACGCCCGAAGAGATCGCTCTGGCCGTCGTGGCCGAGATGGTCGCGATCCGTCGCCGCGGAGAGGTCGCCGAAGACCTACGATCGCTAGCGCAGCGCCCCAAAGGGTCTCGGGCCGAGGGCTGAGGCGCCGCCGTTGCCGGCCAACATCGCCAAGAGCCCCGCGTAGCCCAGCGCGATGATCGGCAGCCCCCCGAAGAACGCCCATCCCGCAAGGCCGTGGCTCGACAGCCCCCCCACCAAAGACCATGAGATTGTGATCGCCGGAGCCGCCAGCAATACGCCTCCGAGCGCGCCCAGCCCCGCGACCCTATCCCGCCGCCCGCGCATCCGCCCCAGCGCCGCCGAGACCGGTGCCACGATCAAGAACACCACCGCCAAAGAGGGAACGATCGCGTATCGCGCGGGCAGCACGAAGGGCACCGGCAGAGGTTGCCGCTCGCTCCAGAGCAGCAGCAGCATCAGGAACACCCCGCCCATCGGAACGACATCGAAGGCGTCGGTCGGCGATCCGTCCCCGCTTTCGGACTCCGGGTCTTCCCGCAGGCTCTGCATCAAGAGCAGCACCGCCGCGATCGAGTGCACCATCGCGTGCGCCGAAAGCACGCCCGCCACCGTCCCCTGCTCCCTCCCGAGCAGCGGGCCCGCCACCGTCGCCAACCCGTTCGCCACGATCCACAAGCCTCCTCGCCGTCTCGCCGCGCTCTCGTCCGCCGCGAGCAGCAGATGCCATGAGATCGCCAACGACCCGGCCAGCAGAGCCGCCGCGCCGGCCGCGCTCGGCTCCCCACTCACCCGCTCGATGGCCATCATCCCCGCCCCCGCGCACACGCCCGCCATCACGCCCATTCCGAGTGCTCCCGCACGCGCGCCGACGCCCAAGAGGCGAATCCCCAACGCCGCTTGCACCAACGCCCCCGCGTACAACAGGGGGATGAGCCCAGCAACGCGCCTGAGCACCGGCGGCGATATATGGGGGGCCAGCAAGAGCATCCCCAGCACCAGCCATCCCGCGCAAACCGGCCCCGGAGCGAAGAGTTGAATCGGCGGGTTCTGCTGAAGGTTGCGCTCCACAGGCTTCCAGGGCGAACATGGGCTCCCCTCTTCCAGATCGACCACCACGCCCTAGCCTTGAAGCAGTAGGGCTCGCGCAGGAGTTCCCATGGGCTGGTTCAGAACCATCGTCGGCGGCGCACTGGGGTTCGCCATCACCGGCGGCCCCCTCGGCGCCGTTCTCGGAGCCATGGCCGCCGACGCCGTCTTCCCCGGTCGTGCTCGAGACCGCAAGCCCCGCATCACCCAGAGCGAGCAGCGCCAGACCCTCTTCTTTGTCGGCACCTTCTCGATGTTGGCCAAGCTCGCCCAGGCCGACGGAAAGGTCACCCGCGACGAAATCGACGCCATCGATGCTTTCATGCGCGACCAGCTTCGTCTCGACGATCAAACCCGCGCCTTCGCCATCGACATATTTCGCGAAGCGAAGGAATCGGACCACGCATTCGAAGAATTCGCGACACAATTCGCGACCACTTTCGCGCGCGACTCGCAGGTCAAAGAGATGCTGATCGACGTGCTTCTGCGCGTCTCGATCTCCGACGCGGAGCTGCACCAGAACGAAGAGAGAATGATCGAAAGCGCCGCCGATATCTTTGGATTCAGTCGCGACGACTACCTACGTATGCGCGCCCGCGTCATCCCCGACGTCATTCCCTACTACCGCATCCTCGGTTGCGCAGCCAGCGATACCGACGACGCCATACGAAGAAGATATCGCCAGCTCGCCAAGGAATATCACCCCGACAACGTCATCGCCAAAGGCATGCCCGAAGAGTTCGTCGAGCTCGCCAACCGCAAGTTTCAGGATCTGCAGGACGCATACGATCGCGTTTCGGTCGAGCGAGGTATGCGGTGAGGGCTGCGTTTCGTCGAACACGGTGGGTAGATAAGGCATCAAGAAAGCGCACGAAGACCCCCTCTTCGCGAAGGGCTTCTTGTCCTTTGAAGTGTTGTTTGGCTGCACGTCGCGTCGCCTTGACCTCGATCGCCGTCGCGGATCCCGAGAGCTGCTGCCTGATTTACCGGTTGCTCTGGGGCCGAAGAGGAAGAACGACTTCTTGCTCGGAAGCGAAGGGAGATCGATGGTGCGTGCGAGGTCCATTCGACAAGTCCATCGAGATTCATGCGGATGATTCACAGCAGTGCGGAGGATTTGCTCGCGCAGCCGCGGGGGCGACTTGCGTCGGCCGCGAGGACGTTTCGAGACGATGTTCAAATCCCCCCGGGTGGAAATGAGGGGATGCCGACCCCTATTCCAGTCTGGCCGATAGATTGCGCAGGAACGCATCCAGCGGGATCACTTCGATTCCCCCGTCTCGACTCTCTGCCGTTGACCCACTGCTGATCCGCGGCCGATCCCCGTGCATCGGTAATCCAAGGGGGGAATGAGAATCGGCCGAGAGACCCACATTATGTCAACATTGACAGTCTGAACATCTCTCCCCATGCTGCGCTCAGATCACAGTCGGAGAACCACATGAGTCGCATTTCCATCGACGTGACCCCCGAAGAGCATAAGAAGCTCAAGGCTCTGGCCGCGCTTCAAGGCAAGTCCATCAAGGAATTCGTTCTCGAAAACACGCTGGGTGCCAGGCGTGGCGACACGGTCGATCGGGACTTGGCCGACCTCGAGGCATTTCTGGACGAGCGCATTCGGGACGCGCGAGGAGGAGCCATCAGCGCAAGGAGCATCGGAGAGGTCTCTCGGCAAGCCCATCCAGGATCCGCCACCTAATGCGCGCTTCGCCATGCGCCTCTTGGCCTCATGCTGC
>CAZFNT010000492.1:0-3583 GCA_964520315.1 uncultured Gemmatimonadota bacterium | reverse complement strand
TCAGGCGGCGAACGACCTCGACGTTGTGAGCCACAACATCGGGTGCGGCGGCGAGCAGAAGAGCCAGCGACTCTCGGCAGCCGCCGAAATCGGGAATCAGTGCCTCGATGAGCAGTGGAAACGCTTTCGACCGAATCGCGCGAATGGTGGCTGCGAAATGGGCTGCGCCGCCATCGTGGAGGTCGTCGCGATCGACCGAGGTGAGAACGATACTCTGCAGGCCCATTTCCACCACCGTCGCGGCCACCCGCTCCGGCTCGCTCGGATCGAGCGGGTCCCCGTGGCGAGCTGATCGGACAGCGCAGAAAGAGCAGCCCCGCGTGCAGGTCTCCCCCAGGAGCATCAGCGCGGCTGTCCCTCGATCCCAGCAGTCGGCGAGATTGGGGCACCGCGCCTCCGTGCACACCGTCGAGAGCCGCAGCCGGCGCAGCCGCAACTTCGTGGCGGCGTAACCCCTGCCGATCGGCGCGCGGATCTTGAGCCACGACGGCTTGCGGAGCGGATCGGCCGAGGAGCGGCTCATCGGCAACTGGAGCTGGAGAGTTGCTGCATCGCCGACACTTAGCACCAGCCCAGCCGAAGCACAACCTCGATCGCATCTGCTCAAATCCTGCGCTTCGGAGCGATCCCTCGGAAGCCGGTGCTCGAAGAGGTCGATGGCGAAAGTGGACCCAAGACAAAGGAGGAGGCCGAACGCAATCCGCTCGGCATGGAGAAGGGGTCCGATAACTCCAGCGAGCACAACCCCTATCCGCGACTGCCGGAGGGTTGAGCATGTTTCGAACGTGCGAAGCAGGCCTCGTCCTGTATTCCATCGCCTTGGCCGGCGCTAAGGCCACCACAATCGACGTTCCGTCGGACTACATCGACATCCAATCCGCGGTCGATGTCGCGGACAGCGGCGACTCGATTCGCGTGGCGATAGGAACCCATCTCGCGCCTGTTGAGGTCACCAGCGGCACTCTGACGATCATCGGCGTCGCTGGCGCGGAGCAGACCACGGTCGAGGGAGACGCCGCGCATCCCGTTTTCACGGTCGAGGACGGAGCCTCTCTGAATCTCGAAGGCCTGCGGATCATCGGCGGATTCCACGCCCATATGGGTGGGGGGGTGCGTGTCGAAGACGGAGGCAGCGCGTGGATCAGCGAGTGCACGATCGAGAACAACAACACCGATGCTTCGGGCGGTGGGGTGGGTGTCGGGGGCGGAGCCCTGGCACAGCTCGTTGATTCGCGCGTTGAGAACAACAGCGCCGGGCGTCGAGGCGGTGGGATCGCGGCTCTTCGCGGAGGCGATGTCGTGATCGATCGAACTGATATCTCGAACAACCACGCATCTGAGGACGGGGGCGGAATCCATCTCGAAAGTGGTGGCGCTCTCACCGCTTTCGGAGGCAGAATCACTGACAATACAGCCGATCGACACGGGGGAGCAATTCGACTGATGGACGCAGGCACGGCCTCGTTCGACTCCACGGAAATCAACCGGAACGTAGCGCCCCAGCGAGGTGGCGCCATTTTCGCCAACAACTCCGGCGTCGAGCTGATCGATGTCACGATGACCGGCAACGGCGCCGAGAAAGGGGGGGGGCTATATCAAACCGGTCTTGCCTCCTTGACGGCCACCGGTTGTCGTTTCGACGCAAACACGGCCACGGAACATGGAGGCGCATTCTATCTCTATGCCTCCGAGGGTGCCACGATCAACGACTGTACGTTCATCGGCAATTCCTCTGGCGACAGGGGCGGCGGCATCGCCGCGATCGACGGCGGGTCGCTCAGTTTCGACAGCACCGAGTTCGACGGAAACATGAGCTCTCAGGATGGCGACACGGGTGCAGGCGGAGGAGTGTTCGCGGCTGGAGACACCGATGTGCAGGTACTTGCCTGTACATTTACTCGCAACTACTCCAAGAACGGAGCTGGACTCAAGGCCACCGGCGGCGTCGTGCTCGTCGTCGCCGAAAGCGAGTTCACCGAAAACGTGGCCGGCAATCCGGAAGTGAAAGGATTCGGAGGCGGCATCAACTACTATGACGATTCGTCGGGACGCATCGTTGACTCTGTATTCGAGCGCAACTCCGCGACAACCGAAGGCGGTGGCATCCACATTCATCTCTCCGACGTGGAGATGGAGCGGTTGACCGTCTGCGACAACACGGCTATCGGACGCAATCCCGAAGAAGGGTGGGGCGGAGGCATCTTCCTTTTCGAGTCGTTCAGCCACGTGCTGGATTGCACGATCTGCAACAACATCACAACCAGAGGCGGTGGTGGACTTTACAGCCAAGGCCCGGAGAGCGCCGTTCGAGGCGAGAGCGGGTCGTCGATAGTGGATTGTCTCGTCTATGGAAACACAGCCGGGGCCGGAGGCGGGATTCAGGGCAGCATCGCTGATTCCCTGGTGATCATGAACTGCGAGATCCGCGACAATGAGGCCGATCGTCAGGGAGGGATCGGAATCGTCGGTGGCTCCGCGGCCATTGTGACGGGGAATATCATCACCGGTAATCGGGCGACTGGAACCGCTACGGAGAACGGTGGCGGAGGGCTCTTCTCCGGCGACGGGCCGGTTCTCGTGGCGTCGAACTATTTCGCACTGAACGACGCTCCCGGCACAAAAGGGGGTGCGATTCGAATCAACGGAGCCGGGCAAGCGGCGATCCTGGGAAATGTGCTCCGGCAGAACTCCAGCGAGCTCGGCGGCGGAATCTCACTTGCGGGCGGGTGCCTGGTTGAGATCGAAAGGAACCTATTCGACGGCAATCGATCCACGGGGGAGGCCGCGGCCCTCTCGGCCTCGGCTCCGGTCTCAGGGTTGATTAGCCGCAACACGATCGTGCACTCCGAAGTCGGTCCCGGCGCGGATGGAGGCGCCGCCGTCTACTTCCTAGGAGCCGTTCAGGCGTGGCTTCAGGCGAATATCATCGCTTTCACCGACTCGGGCGCCGCCTTGCGCATGAGCAACTCCAACCCGGTCCCGATCGGCAGAAACCTGATGTGGGCGAACGCCGAGGGACCCTACATCGGTCTGGCGGCCGCCCCTTACGACATGCTCGTGGATCCTCGGTTCGTCGAGCAAGACACGACATACGTGCCTTCGGATCGATCGGCGGCCATCGATGGCGGCACCGGCAGGCTCTTGCCGCAACCCCAAGGCCCGCGCCCCGACGTAGGGTGGAAGGAGCATGGCTACCCGGCTGAGCCTCGGTTGATGGTCGAGGTCGAGTCCATCCCCGATACAGTGATGCAGGGAGCGGTCGTCGACGCGATCGTGCGTGTGCGCAACCTGTCGAACGAGGAGCAGACGGTGGACGTCGTGGGCCAGGTCGCGGGGCTGGGAGGGATCATCGTATCGATCGCGGAGCAAGAGACCTTCTCGCCCGACGAGGAGAAGACCTTCTACGAGATACGACAGTTACCGCCCTACATCTACGATGCGGGATTCACGATCCACGGGCGAGTGTTCGTGAACGAAGAGCTCGAGGCCAGCGCGTCGCGAGATCTGTGGATCAGCTCCGCACCTTGATCACTCGGGCGTGTACACGTTGGTCTCGCCGGGAGTGGCGCGGTCGGGCACGAGC
>CAZFNT010000491.1:0-3585 GCA_964520315.1 uncultured Gemmatimonadota bacterium | reverse complement strand
ATCGCCGACATGGACGCTTTCTTGGAGCGCCTCACCAGGGTCGTGAAGGCGCCGATCATGATCGACAGCACTGATCCTAGGGTGATCGAAGTGGCGCTGCCTCATTGTCAAGGTGCAACGATCGTCAACTCGATCAATCTCGAAGAGGGAGAAGAGCGGCTCGATGCGATCGTCCCCATGGCGCGGCGATTGGGCGCGATCTTCGTGGTGGGCACGATCGACGAAGAAGGGATGGCTGTCACCAGGGTCCGCAAACTCGATGTCGCCCATCGATTGCACGACATACTTACGAGAAAGTACGGCCTTCGGGACCGAGACCTGATCTGGGATCCCCTGACCTTTCCTTGCGCCACGGGGGACAGCGCCTACGAAGGCAGCGCAGAAGAGACGATCGAGGGCATCCGTTTGATAAAGCAGGCCTATCCGGAGTCGAAGACGATCCTGGGGATCAGCAACATTTCGTTCGGACTCCCACCCGCCGGCCGCGAAGTGCTCAACTCGGTCTTTCTTTACCTGGCAACGAAGGCCGGCCTCGATTTGGCGATCGTGAATTCCCAGAAGCTCGAGCGTTACGCCTCGATTCCCTCGACCGAGGTGGAGATGTCGACGAATCTGCTGATGAATCGCGGGGAAGACCCGATCGGGGAGTTCGTCGCCCATTTCCGAGGAGCGGGTGGAAGGCGGACGACATCCGAAAAGAGGCGCGAGTTGCCTCTCGACGAACGCCTGGCCGCTTACGTTGTGGAGGGAACACGAGAAGGACTGACGCGAGATCTCGATGACAAGCTGCAAGACACGGCGGCATTGGAGATCGTGAACGGGCCTTTGATGAGAGGGATGGAAGAGGTTGGCAGGCTCTTCAACGCCAACGAGCTGATTGTGGCGGAGGTGCTGCAGAGCGCGGAGATCATGAAACTGGCCGTCTCGCACCTCGAGGCCTTTATGGAGGCGAGCGACGCGACATCTCGGGGGAAAGTGTTGCTGGCGACAGTGAAAGGTGATGTGCACGATGTTGGCAAGAATCTGGTGCAGATCATCTTCATCAACAACGGTTACGACGTTGTCGATCTGGGGACGAAAGTGCCTCCGGCCGCGCTGATCGAGGCCGTTCGGCGCGAGAATCCGGATGCCATCGGCTTGTCCGGGCTGCTAGTCAAGTCGGCTCATCAGATGGTCGCGACGGCGGAGGATCTTCGTGAAGAGGCTATCGATCTGCCCTTGCTTGTCGGTGGCGCGGCGCTCAGCGCGAGGTTCGCGAATGAGAGGATCGCGCCTGTCTACGGCGGCCGGGTGATGTACGCAAAGGACGCGATGTCGGGCCTGTCGCTCCTGCAAAGCGCCGTCGGGCAAGGCGGAGAGGAGCCGGCAAGAAGCCCAACTCGCGGCTCATCGAGAAGAAGGAGCGCTCGATCGCCGCAGCTGAAAGAGAGAGTCGCGGTAGCGAGTCGGATGGAGCCGGCCACGGAGCCACGAAGCCCCGATACCGAGCGGCACATCGTCCGAGAGATTCCATTCGACCTACTTTGGAGCTGGGTGAATCCGCAAATGCTCTTCGGCAAGCACCTGGGGCTGAGGGGGAAGGTCGCCGAACTGATCGAGATGGGCGATAAGCGCGCGCTCGATCTCGACCGCGCCGTGGGCGAGATCAGGCGCAGCCGCCCCCCGGCCATCAACGCAATCTGGCGCTTCTTCCCCGCAAGGAGCGAGGGAGACGCGCTTCATATCTTCGACCCGGAGGGGAGTGGGGATCTGGCCCACACCTTCGAGTTCCGGCGCCAGCAAGACCGAGATCGCCTCTGTCTAGCCGATTTCGTTCAACCAATGGGCGCGGACGGAGTCACCGATCACGTGGCGCTTTTCGTGACGAGCGCGGGCGGTGGCGTGGTTGAGCGCGCGAACGAGCTGCGGGAGCGAGGCGACTATCTCGCTTCGCATATCGTGCAAGCCCTCGCCCTCGAAACGGCCGAGGCCGCGGCGGAATGGCTCCACGCCCGGCTGCGAGCCACTTGGGGATTCCGCGACCACGAAGATCTCACGATGACCGATCGATTCCGCGCGCACTATCGTGGCATGCGCTTCTCCTTCGGCTACCCGGCTTGCCCCGATCTCTCTGATCAGGCCGCTCTCTTCGAGCTTCTCCGACCGGAGGAGATCGGAGTCGAGCTTACCGAAGGCTTCATGATGGACCCCGAGGCGAGCGTTTCCGCGATCGTATTTCACCACCCCGATGCAAAGTACTTTTCCGTGGGTCAGGAGTGAGAACCATGCAGCCGATTCTCTTTTTCAAGCTCTTTCACATTGGCGGTGCCTTTCTCTGGATCGGTGCGCTGATCAGTCTGTGTCGGCTTCTGGCCGCCATGGCCGGCGAGCAAGACGAACGCGCGAAAGCAGGAATGGTGACGCTGGCCCGCGGCATCTACAATAGGGGCTCTATCCCGGGCATTTTGCTCACACTGCTGTGCGGGGGCGCGATGTTGCTCGACATGGGCATGCCCCCCGGCGCGTGGATGCACGCGAAGCTACTCCTCGTCTTGCTCTTGATCGCGTCGGATCAGATTTTGCGTGCGAAAATGTCGGCTCTTGCGGCCGGCCATTCCATGAAAGCGTCGTTCTTTACGACGATGGAGATCGCGTCGCTCCTGGGGCTGTGGGCGGTGCTTTCGCTGGCCGTCCTGCGGCCTTTCTGATCCAGGCCGCGCCCGCTCCGCCTTGAGTGCAACATGCACCAAAAGCCCCAACCCACCATTCGAGAAGCGATCCCCCGCGCGCTGCTGTATTTCCTGCTCTTCTGGGGGCTGCCTGGAATCGTCGCGGGCTTGATCTACGGGTGGGAGTTGCGCCACGACGAGGAGCGTACGCGGATCCAGGGGCTCCACGCCGTCGATCTGTGCGCAAGTCTCATCGAGCGAACATTGGGCGGCGCGAGATCGGACCTCCTTTTTCTGTCTCGGCAGGAGAGCCTCCGAGGTTTCATGGAGCGGGGCCGAGGCAAGGAGGCGTTGGAGCGGGAATACGTATCGTTTGCCGGCGAGCGGGGGTGCTACCACGACCTGCGACTTCTGGGTGCCGACGGCACGGAGTTGGTGCACCTGGGTCGAGAGGCCGGCCGGCCTGTGATCGCCTCGCGGGCGGGTTTCCAGCTCGAGATGCCCCCCCACTACTTCGCGGCTGCATGGGCGAAGGCCGGAACGCTCTCAAGATCGTCTCGCACATTCCGGCAGAGGCGTCCAGGGAGGGTGCGAATCGGATCATGGAGCGTCTCTTGTGGGTGGGTGCGGCAGCCTCCATCCCGCTCTTCGTCCTCTCCGCCTACCTGAGCCCACGCGCGCGAGGCACGTCGGCGGCAGTGGAAGGCGATCGCGGAGTCCGAGCTTCGCTTGAGATCTCTTTCGGCGCGGCTTTTCTCCCTTCAGGAGCGGGAGCGCAAGAGCATCGCCCGTGACTTGCACGACGAGCTCGGCCAGCTCGTAACCGCAATCACTATCGAGCTCCGCGGAGCGGCCAAGGTAGCGACGGAAAGCACTGGCGGCCACGTCCGGCGGGCGGAGAATGCCGCATCGCTCCTGTTGAGGGAGCTGCACAGCG
>CAZFNT010000490.1:0-3592 GCA_964520315.1 uncultured Gemmatimonadota bacterium | reverse complement strand
GTTCCGGCGGATGAACGTGATCGGCCCGGGGCACGACAACGCATTGGCACAGGCCCTGGGCGAGGGGAAAGAGGGCCCGCCGCAGAAGGTCCGCTCCTGCGAGATTCTCGAGTGCATCGAGCGAGGTCGAGAAGCGATCGGCTGGGAGCGCCGTGAGAGCCTCGACCGGAGTGGAGCTGTCAAGCGCGGGATCGGCATGAGCTGCCTGATGCACGGTTCCGGGATTCCCGGCGTCGACATGGGATCGGCCCGCGTGAAACTAAACGAAGACGGCTCGTTCAACCTCCACGTCGGAGCGACGGACATCGGCACCGGCTCCGACACGATCCTCTCGCAGATCGCCGCCGAAACGCTTTGCGTGCCGCTCGAGAAGGTGCTGATCTACTCCTCCGACACCGATCACACCCCCTTCGACACCGGCGCTTACGCCTCGAGCACGACTTTCATATCGGGAATGGCTGTCAAGAAGTCGTGCGAGGGCGTGGTTCGCCAGCTGATCGAGGCGGCCGCCGAAATGTGGCGCAACCAAGGTGAGCCCGCGCCGGTGGATGACCTTTGGGTGGAGCAGGGTCACGTGCATCGCCCCGAGGGATCGCCGCTCAGCTTCTCCGATATCTGTCTCTCGACCTTCTACACGCACGATCAGCATCAGATCATGGACCACGGTTCGCATATGAGCTTCGAGTGTCCTCCGCCATTCTCGGCCCATTTCGCCGAGGTCGAGGTCGACACCGAAACTGGCGCTGTTCGCGTGCTGAAATATGTCGCCGCCGTCGATTGCGGAGTCGCGATCCACCCCGAGAGCGCCGAGGGGCAAACAGAGGGCGGGGCGTCGATGTCGATGGGCTACGCGCTCAGCGAGGAGTTCATTTTCGACGCCTCGGGGCGAGTTCTCAACGACACTTTCAGGGACTACAAGCAGTTCACCGCGCTCGACATGCCACAGTTCGAAACGATCCTGATTCGGTCGTTCGAGCCGGCCGGTCCCTACGGAGCAAAGAGCGTTTCCGAAATCCCCACCGACGGCCCCGGCCCTACCATCGCCAACGCTGTCGCCAACGCGATCGGGATTCGTTTCCGGGAGCTGCCGCTGACGCCTGAGAGGATCCGGCGTGCCTGGATCGAGCATGCCGCGCTTCCCGAGGTGTCGGCCGGATGATCGGCTTCGCCCGCGCCCGCTTGCTGCTGCCGCTCTCGGACGAGCTCGGCCGCGACACGCGAATCGAAGACGGTTTCGTGCTCTATCGCGACGACGAGATCCTCGAGGTTGGTCCGTACGACGACGAGTGCGGCAGGCGGCTGCTGGCGGAGCACGGCGCACTCGATGTGCTGGGCGGGGAATGCGCACGCGAAGCGGGCGGTCTCGTCCGGCACGACGGCGTGCTACTGCCCGGCTTCGTCAAGGCACATGGCCACGACCACGAGTCGCCGATCATCGGCATGGTAAAGGATGTGCCGCTCACGGACTGGCTCGATGGAGCGGTCAATGTCTTCACCCGCTTCTTGGAGGAGCGCGGAGAGAGCCTGGAGCGCGAGCTCGGCGACTCGCCCCACTATCTGACCTATCTGAAAGCGAAGCTCGACGATCTCTCTTACGGCATCACCTCGGCGATGACCCACCACTGCAACTTCAGCAAGTACCGGGTCGACGAGCTGGTGCGGGCAAGTGAGAGCGCCGGCACGCGGATCATCGTGGCGGTGGGCAGCCAGGATCGCAACTACTACGAGAAGCTGCTCGACATTCCGCACTCGATGGCGATCGACCGCCTCGATCGGGCGGCGGAGAAGCACGCCTCGCTCAACCGCGCCGAGATCGTGCCGGGTCCCGACCAGCTCTTCTCGAACGGACCCGAGATGCTGCGCTCGCTGAAGGCGTGGGCCAGGGAGCACGAGACGCTCTTTCATTGCCACAGCTCCGAAGAGCCGAACACGACCAACTGGTTCGTGAAGGAGTACGGGCGAACACCAGTGCGCTACGCGAGCGAGCTCGGCGTTCTCGACGAGAGAACCGTTCTCGCTCATCAGGTGAATACGACCCCCGACGACCTCACGATCCTGCGAGACAGCGGAACCAAAGTCGTCCACAACCCCCTAGCCAACACGATCCTCGGCTCGGGCATGCCGCCACTGATGGAGATGTTGGACGCCGGAATCGACGTCGCTATCTCAACCGACGGCTCAGGCAGCGCCGACAGTCAGAACATCCTGGCGGCGGCCCGACTGGCGTCACAGTTCCAGAAGGCACTGCACCGCGACGCCCACTGTCTGCCCGCCCAGCAGGCGCTCGAGATGATCACGATCGACGCGGCAAGAATGCTGCGCATCGACGCCGGCTCCCTCGCGCCGGGAAAGGCGGCGGATCTGGTACTGATCGATCTCACCCGCCCCAACCTGGTCCCCACCAGGCGAAGCAATGTCGTCGAGAACCTGATCTGGGCCAGTGATGGCAGCGAGGTCCGCTTCGTCGTAGCTGGGGGACGGACCGTGAAGGACGACTACCGCATGACGACCATCGACGCCACCGATGTGAGCGCGAAGATCCTGCGCCTCTCCGAAGAGCTCGACGAGTACAAGGCGGGGATGGACGAGATCCGGGGGACGGGGGCGCATCGCTGAGCCGACCCTAGGCTCCTGGCTGACACTCTGGCATCGATGTGGGAGACTGTTCCCATGGTCATCCGCGGAGGCCATGGTGCCCGAGTCGGCGTGTGGACCTCGGGTCCCCCCCACACTCAAACGCTCGAAGCCGCGATCTCGGGCGACCCCGATATGGAGCGAGACATGAAGAGACTGGCACCGGCACTTCTGGTGGGCATCGTGCTCGGCACATTCGGCTGCGGAGGAAAGAGCGCCGGTGTGAGTTCGATCCCCGAGTGGTATCTGACCCCCGACACCGATCCAGCCTACATCGTGGGGGCCGGCACGGGGGAGTCGCGCGATCTCAATCTGGCGATGGCCGAGGCCACGATGGAGGCCCGCAAGAAGATCGCGCAAGAGATGGAGGTCAAGGTCCAGAACCTGTTCAAGAAGTTCGCCGAAGAGACCGGCAGCTCCGACGATGCGGTTCTGCTGAAACAGATCAGCGATGTGAGCAAGTCGGTGACCAACCAGACTTTGCGCGGCTCCAAGGTGGTCAAGCAAGAGGTCGCGGAGATATCGAGTGAGGCGGGCACCAAGTACCGCGCCTACGTGCTCGCCGAGATCTCTTCGAGCGCTCTGAACTCCACCGCGATGCTACAGATCAAGACCGAAGAGGAGATGTACACCCGCTTCCGGGCGAGCCAGGCATTTCAGGAGCTCGAGGCGGCGACTCAGTAGAGTCGCAATCGTCGGGACGAGCCACCCGGTCCCTTCGCGGCGGGAGTGACTTTCATGCGTCCAATCGGTCTTTCCTTATCGATCATCGCGATCGCGGCCCTTTGGGTTGCCGACCATCGACCGGCCGGAGCCCAAGACGACCCTTACGAGGCATTCCTCCGAGAGCAGAGCGAGGCTCTCGGCGAGTTCCAGCAAGCGGATAGCCGGGCCTTCACTGCCTTTATGCGCGCAGACAGCCTCGCCTTCGCCGAGTTCAAGGCCGAGGTGGAGCGGC
>CAZFNT010000489.1:0-3606 GCA_964520315.1 uncultured Gemmatimonadota bacterium | reverse complement strand
GCGGATCGCTCGTCACGATCGAGTGACCGCATATCTTGCGCTCGGCCGGCGATCGCTCGATCGACTCCCTGCCACGCCACCACCAAGTTGGCCTCTTCGTGGGCCTGGAGAGCGGCGAGCATCTCGGCCACCACAGCGGGGTTCGCGCCGGCGACATCGGCGGTTTCGGCCGGATCGCCCTTCAAGTCGTACAGGGCGATCTCTCGCCGAGCGGATTCTTCGATTCGAACCACGAGCTTCCAGGTTAGCGAACGAACCGACTTCAGGCGGATCGTCTTGTCTCGATTCCCGGGGCACTGCCACCCACATGGTGTGGTCTCGCTGAACGCATAGCGGCGATCCGGACCGGGGCCGGTGCCGGTCATGGCAGGTAGGAGCGAGCGGCCCTGTACTCCTTCGAAGGGTAGTAGGCCGAGTGCCTCGAAGAGTGTTGGTATCACATCCGAAGGCTGAACGATGTTCTCGACGATCCTCCCGCCGGGCACTCCTGGAATCCGGATGATCAGTGGAATGAGCAGTAGCTCGTCGAAAAGTGTCGCCTGCAACGTGGTCGATGCGTGGCCTACCAAACCGTGCTCCAGGAGCTCCTCTCCATGATCCGAAGTGAGCACGATGATCGTGTTGTCCCAGAGCCCAAGGTGTTTCATGTGGTCGAAGATCTGCCCGATGAACTCGTCCTGCTCGTAGACGCATGCGTCGTAGAGGTCTTCGATCGTTGGCTTGGTGGCCGGATCCCACGTTGTGGCGCCTGCCTTGATCATCGAGAGACCCGTGACCAGGTTGGTGTGATGCTGCATCATCTCCGGGGAATCAGCGCGGCGGAACTTCTCGCGAATCTCGCTCTTGGCGGCGTAGGGAAGATGTGTCGTCTTCAGGTGGTACCAGATCGTGAATCGTTCGTTCTGGTAGCGCTCGAGCGCCATTTGAAGCGATGGTCTGACAAACTCCTCCGCGGTATTGAAGCCGACGTTGGAGAAGGCATCTCCCGTAGCGACGTAGCCGAAATTGGTGTAACCGAGTTCGCTCAGCCGCTTCAGCGGGGCCGGAAAGAACTCATCCATGATCTTGTGGCGCGTATCGATGCCGTGGGCCGAGGGATGAAGCCCGGTCAACAGGCTCACGACGCCGGGAACGGTCCAGGCACTGTGGCTGATCGAGTTGCGGAAGAGCGTAGCATCCTCTTTGGCGAAGGCATCGATTCGCGGCGACGTCTCGCGCTCGTAGCCATAACACCCCATGTGGTCCGACCTGAAAGCGTCGACGGTGAGGAAGAGGATGTTGAAGGGCGGCTTGGTCTCCGCGACGTCCGCGCCGGCGGCGCCGCCCGAGAGCGAAGCCAGCCCCGCGGCGGCAGTTACCAGGAGCGTCGAGAGGCGGGCGCGCTGTGTCGATTGCGGCATCGAGATTCCTCGTTGAGTGGGCTCTTGGAGCGATGAGAAAGGTCGCATGAGCCTATCGGCATGCGGGGGTTTTGGCACGGGCCAATTGCAACGAGCCTCTACGCCGATTCCGGCGCGCACCTGGCAGCCGCTCGCGGAAGCAAGCGCCGCCGGATCAGCTCGACGACCACCGCGAACGCCACGATCGCCGCCACGAGCGTCAGTCCGTGGTCGATCAGCACGCTGCGGACCTGCTCCTGATAGCAGCTCGATGCATAGCCGATCAACGCGAATCGGAGCGCTCGCGAGATCGCGGCGACCGCCAGGAAACGCACGAAATGCAGGTCGAAGAAGCCGGCCGTCAGACTCACGTGCTTGAACGGAACGAAAGGCAGCAGTCCACCTACGGCTACCGCCAATGCGTCGTTGTGTTGGTAGACCCTCTCGAGCCACAGACGAGTGCGTGCCGGAAGTACGCGCCGGATCAACGGTCGCCCTGCGCCGTGGCCGATCCCGTAGCCGAGCGCGGACCCGGCGACCGAGGCAGCGATAACGACCGCCGTGGCGAGAAACCACTCATCGGGCCGCCCGGCGATGACCAGGATCAACAGAAAGTCGGCACCCGTCGGAAAGAGCCCAGCCTCCAAGAGGGACGCGAGCGCCAGCGCACCGATGGCCGCCCCTCCGGGCGCTTCGGCCAACCTCTCCAGCCATTCCATTCGGCGGACTCCGGCGGAACTTTCAGTGGAAACGCCCGCATGATCCTACAGCACGGCGACTGCGGTCTCGACCAGGGGAGCCCGACTCGTCTACGATCCCGCGCGCCCCCTCTTCTTCATATTCATAACCTCGAACGGAAGTCAGCCGCGCTTGACCGATCCAGCCCAAGGGCGCCGCCCCTCGCCGACCATCGCCTGGGTACAGGTCGGCATTTACGCCCTACTCATATTCGCCACACTTCCGGTCGCCCCATACGTCACCGACTTCTTCGAGCGCATTTTCGGCAACGAAGAGGCGATCGGCGGGGTCGCGACCGTGCTCCTCGGGCTGATCGGCGCCTGGGCTTTGGTACGAGTGGTCCGGCAAGTGCGCAAGGCCGGAGCGGCCAACTTCGTGTGGTTCATCGGCATCGCCGCTGCCTACGTCTTTCTTTTGATGCGGATGGAGGTCCCCGCTGAGAAGGCCCATTTTCTGGAGTACGGCCTGCTGGGGCTCGGTTGCTTTCGCGCTTGGAGACGCAGCGATCGCGACGCCCTCACCCCCTTGGCGGCGGTCCTGGTGGCTTACACCATCGGTCTGGTCGACGAGTCGGTGCAGTATCTTTCGCCCTGGCACACCTGGTGGGGCTTCCCCAAGAGAACCGGCGAGATTCAAGACGCCGTCACCAATCTCTGGGCGATAGGGCTCGCGCAGCTCCTCGCGTGGCGTTTTCTCGACATAGGCGCCCGCCGAATCGTGCCTTCGCCTCGTTCGGTCCGCCACCTCGGATCCGCGGCGGCCATCGCAGCCGCGGCGACCTGCGCGTTCATCCTCTGGACTTCGGAGTTCGGCCACCGCTATGTCGATCCGGTGGCGGGTACTTTCTACAGCCGTATGACCCTCGAGGAGCTGCGACGCATCGACACCGAAGAGGGCCAGGAGCGAGGCGCGATTCTCGACGCACACCGCGAGACGCCCTACGGCGAGTTCGTCAACAAGCTCTACACCGCCTCTGGCGATCCCCATCTGCACGAAGTTCGCGTGCATATCTTCCGGCGCGATCGATACTTGAGGAAACGGAACGAAGCGATCGTCGATCCCGCGAAGGCCGAGCAAGCCCACCACTTCGGCGTCGTGTCGCAGCGCGAGGACGATATTCTGCGGACCTACTTCCCGGTGACCCTCGCGGCCAGCGGGCAAGTCCTGCCTGACGAATGGCGCGCTTGGCTCGACGGTTCCGATCAGGTCCTGGGCCATCCCCCATATGTGAGCGCGGTGAGCAATCGCATCATCGCCAGCTTTACACGCACGCACGTAGCCATCACCTTGCCGATCGTGCTTCTGATCATCGCGCTCTCGACCGTGGTCGGGGCGCGCGCGGCGACGGCATCTCGCGTGAATCGCGAAAGGGTGCGCAACACATGACGCGACGCCGCCAGTGGATATACATCCCCACCCTCTACTTCCTCGAGGGGCTCCCCTACATCCTCGTGAACACCGCATCGGTGGTCATGTACAAGAACATGGG
>CAZFNT010000488.1:553-3611 GCA_964520315.1 uncultured Gemmatimonadota bacterium | reverse complement strand
CGCCGGCCCGCGGCTGCCCGCTGGCGGGTTACGGCGATCGAATCAGGACGATCCCCTTCCTGTGGAACCCGATCCTCGATCCCCTCTACTACTCCAAGCTGCTCAAGGCGAGCCACGGTGTGCACGACGATGTCTATGCAAAGGCGTTGGTGATAGAGAGCGACGGAGAGCGGGCCTGCCTTGTCGGAGTCGACGCGGTCGGTGTGACCCAACTGATCTTCGAAGATGTGTTGCGACAAGTGGAGCCGTACGGGATCGAGCGAGAGGGGCTGATCATCGGAGGCTCTCACTCCCACGGTGGACCAGGCGACGCGGCTGATCACTTCTTGTGGTGGTTCGCCGCCGATCTCTTCGATCTGCGGATCTATCGGGCTCTGATCGACGAGGTGGCGGGCGCGATCATCGATGCCATCGACGACCTGGAGCCCGGTCGCATCGGTGTGGGATCGACCGAAGAGGATTTCGGGCTGAGCCGCAACCGAAGAGAGGGGCAGACAATCATCGATCCGGAGCTCGCCGTTCTGCGAGCCGACGATGCGAGCGGAGCCCCCAAGGCGGTCGTCTTCAACTTCGCGGTGCACGGCACGATGCTGGGCGGCGACAATATGCGCTTCACCGCCGACTGCATGGGCCGGGCGCGCGCCGAGCTCGAGACCACGTTGGGAGCCACCGCGGTGTTTCTCAACGGAACCGAGGGTGATGTGTCTCCATCATCGGTGGGCGGGGCCGACGAGTGGGAGCGGTCTCAGCTCTGGGGCGAGGCGATGGCGGAACACGTGCTCTCGCTCTACGACGAGATCATCACCTGGGATCGAGCGGAGCTGGCGGGCGCGCATATCTTCGTCGATCTTCCCGCGCCCTATATGCGCCCCGGCTTTTTTCTGGAACCGCCGGCGCCGGGAAATATGACGGTACCACTCTTCGGTTTGGTCGAGCGGAACGACACGAATTTCAGCGGGATCCGTGTCGGTCCGGCGCTCTTCGTCAGTATGCCCGGCGAGGCGACGACCGCCCTCGGTCTGGAGATCAAGGAGTATGGCGACAGCCGCGGACACCCGCGCAGCTTCGTAGTCGGCCTGGCGAACGGCCACCTCGGCTACATGGTGTCACAGGACGAATACTGGGCCGGGGGTTACGAATCGGGCGCGACGCTGTACGGACCCGAGACAGGTCCCCTGATGGTCGAGTCCGCCGAGGCTGTGATCGATCTGCTGACGCCGAGTCGGCGGCGCCTACGGTAGCGCCAGCCCGACGCCGACGCCCGCGCCGAGGAGCGTCAGGTCTTCGGTGATGCCCTCGTTGTACACGAGATTCGCGTGGAAACGCACGGCGTCGGAGACCTTCCAGAGCATTCCGAGGCCGACTACCGCGCCGACCCCGGATCGTTCTTCGACCGCCGTCACGTTGTTGTGCGCGCGACTGAACTCATCCCGCTCCCCGTCCTCGTCCAAGGGGAAGTAATCGGACGGATCGTAGGCGGTCTCGACCTCGTTGCCGAGATCGTCTTCGTAAGTGAACTCGACTCGCCTGAAGCCGTAGGCGTAGTCGACGCGAGGCACCGAGAAGTAGTTCGCGCCCAGGCCGATGTAGGCCGAACGCCCCTCTCGATTGCCGAAGGTGTAGCGAAGCGAGGCTCCGCCCCACAGGCTGTTCCCGGTGAACGACTCGAAGAGGGCCAGGTCGGAGCGATCGAGTGCGTCGGCGGGGTCGAAGTCGATGCTCTGCCCGTCGACGAGCCAGTCCGCCATGGCTGCCCGTTCCTGTTCGAGCGCCGCATCTTCCATCGTCGAGTTGTTCGTTCCGATGCGCGATCCACCGAAATAGGAGACCTCGAGCGACCACGCGCCGTCGAACTCGAAGAGCACGGCCTGGTTGATCATGAAGCCGGGCGCGATCTGGTCCGCATTCTCTTCGCCCAAGACATAGGCGGCTCCGAACGTCTCTGCGAGCCGGAGCTGAACTGCTCTGGCGGGGACGCAGCTCGTCAGGATCAAGCCGATGACGACTGCCTTCTTCATGGGAACTCCTCGGGGACCGGATGGATGGGGTCAGGGTAGAAGGGGTACGAGGACGCACGACTTACAATGCTCGAACTTTAGGGAGAACCTCTGCTCTCTGTCAATCGGCAGCGAGGAGATGGGTGGCGATGATAGCCTGCAACCTCCTCGAGAGCCCCCATAGCCCGGCCGGATCACCGGTGGGTGGGCGCGCGACATCTGTTTCCCGATCGCTTTCATGACCGGAACGCCCCAGACCCCCGCCGACCCGAACCTCGCCGTCCGTCGGATGTTCGACGGGATCTCGAGCCGGTACGACCTTCTGAATCGCCTGCTATCGGCCTCACTCGATCGCTCCTGGCGCCGCCGCGCCGTCGAGCTTCTGCCGCGGAGCGGTCTCGTTCTCGATCTGTGCGCCGGCACCGCGGATCTCTCGATCGCACTTCATCGAGCCGCGGGAGCAGAGCTGGGGATTGTATCCGCGGATTTCTCGAAGCCGATGCTGGACATCGCACGCCGCAAGCTGCGGGCGGCGGGGATCCGCCCGATGACGGCGCGAGCCGATGCACGCGCTCTGCCGTGGCGGGCCGGGACTTTCGACGCGGTGACCATCGCCTTTGGAATCCGCAACGTGCATCCGCCCGAGTCGGGGCTTCGTGAGATCGCACGTGTGCTCCGGCCTGGCGGGCGCCTGCTCGTGCTCGAGTTCTTCGGGCCGCGATCCGGGCCGCTCACGGCGATGTTTCGCTTTTACTTCAGGCGGATCTTGCCCCGGCTGGGGGGAGCCATATCGGGGGACCGCGGCGCGTACGCCTATCTCCCGGATTCGGTATCGAGATTCGTGACGCGCGCGCACTTCGTCGAGCTCCTCGCGTCGTGCGGGCTCCAGGAGGAGGAACGAATCGACCTGACAGGTGGGATCGCCACCGCGATCCTCGCGCGTCGCCGCGAAGCGCGACCAGCGCGACGGACGCCCGCGGCATGACCCCCCTCTCGCCCCTGCGTCAGACCCGAATCACCTTGGAGATGATCAAGTTCTCCCACACGCTCTTCGCTCTTCC
>CAZFNT010000488.1:0-543 GCA_964520315.1 uncultured Gemmatimonadota bacterium | reverse complement strand
CTACGGGGTGGAGGAGGACGAGGTCTTCCTGTCGGGGGCCGCCGCCGCCCTCGATCCTCTTGGGGATTCTCGGCGCCATGGTCGGTGCGAGATCGGCGGCGATGGCGTTCAACCGACTGGTCGATGCGTCGATCGACGCGCGCAATCCGCGAACAGCCGAGCGTGCGTTGCCGGCGGGGCGGGTGAGCCGATCGTATGTCGTCCTCTTCACTCTCGCCTCGATCGCCCTCTTCATCGGGTGCGCGGCCTGGCTCAACCCTCTCTGTTTTGCCCTCTCGCCTCTGGCCCTCGCCGTCGTCCTCGGCTACTCCTTCGCGAAGAGATTCACCGCGGCCAGCCATCTCATTCTGGGCTTCGGGCTGGGAATCGCTCCGACCGGGGCGTGGCTCGCGGTCACTGGTCACTTCGCGGCGATCCCGCTCCTTCTGACGGCCGTCGTCATGCTCTGGACCGCCGGATTCGACATCGTCTACGCCTGCCAAGATGCCGACTTCGACCGCTCCGCCGATCTGCGCTCCATTCCAGCGCGCATCGGTGTTGCCC
>CAZFNT010000487.1:0-3615 GCA_964520315.1 uncultured Gemmatimonadota bacterium | reverse complement strand
GATCGAGAGCTCGCGGCGCGCGTCATCAGCTTCTTCGGAGAGCTCCGGCGAGGAGTCGAGCAGCTCCGCGGCCGGCCCGACCTCGCCCGCCGCCAGCAGAGCCTGCGCCAGGGCTTCCTCGTAGACCAGGTCACCGGAATGGGCCAAGGTCAAGCGCCGCAAGGTCGCCACCGCCACCCTCGCCCGCCCCGACGCGACCAGCGCCCGTGCCCGCGCGAGCTCCTCTTCAGATGTGAGGGGCGCCAGGGCCGCCGCCGCATCGAAACGGCTCACCGCCTCTTCGGCGTTACCTACACGAGCTGCGTTGCGGGCCGCCTCGATGTAGACCGAACGCTCCTGGGGCGCCGCCGAGGCGAGGGGGCCGAGGAGGCACAAGCACAGGATCGCGTGGGCGCGGATCGGTGTCACGGCGCCGGCTCCGAATCGGTTCTCTCGGCGGCGCCCAGAGCCTCACGGAAGAAAGGCTCGGCCTCTTCGTGGCGCCCCGCCTCGGCGAGAGCGAGCGCGAGAGCGACCTTTCGCTCCCCCTTCCCCGGCTCTAGCTCCGCCAGCCGCCGCAAGACCTCGATCCGCTCCTCGATCGTTCCGATTCTCTCGATGATCGAAGCGACGCGGTCGAGGGTGCGCAGATCGGGGGCTCGCCGGGCGAGGCGCATGAGGGGGGCGCGGTAGCCCGGGCCGGGCGAGGAGTCGTCGATGGCGCGATGCAGGGCGATCTCGTCGGTGCGACGAATGCGGAAGATCAGTCCGGTCTCGGCCGATACGAGAATCGCGAGGAGGAGTGCGATATGTAGCTTCATGGTGAGGCATCCTCCGCGATTTCGTCATCGCCATCGTCGTCATCGTCGAGTCCATCGGCGAAGTCCTCGAGCATAGGGTCGGCCTCGGCGGACGACTCGATTTCGGCCAATGTGTCGCGAACTGAAGAGAGAGCGACACGTTGCCCACCGGTTGGTTCGGTGGGTGGCTCGGATCGGTTTTCCTCTTCTTCAACATCTGTTTCGGATTGAAATGTATCGCTATCTCTCTCCTCGGTGATGGGCTGCTCAGGCATGTCGCCATCATCCTCTTTGTCGTCGCCACTTTCGCCATAGCTCTCAATGAGCGGCTTGCGTTCACCCGAGGCCTCGGTCGAGTCGTTGCCAGGATCAGCAGGGCTCCGCGCCTCGTTCTCGGGCTCCGACCGGTCTTTCTTTTCTTTGCCGTCTGTCGTTATATCTGTTGCTACATCTGTTGCTTGTTTCGGCGCCTCTTCAAGCGTTATCTTTGTGCCGACCTCATCGGTCCGCTCTTCGTCTGTTATCGTCGCGGTCTCTTCGTCGGGCGCCTCTTCTTCTGGCGGAGCATCTTCCGCCGCCGATGCGGGCGATTCGGCGGTTTCGGCGTCCGTGCCTCGCAACCCTCTCTGCGTCATCGCGTCGTGATCGACGTCCCAAGGATCGAGGAATAGTGGAGCGTCGGGAGGGCTGGCGATTCTGGCCAAGGCAGCGTTCGGAGTGCTCAGATCGAGTCCGATTCGCCACGTGTTTTCCTCTGTCCCCGGTGAGCAGGAAACCACCGTGGCGCTGATGCGCTCGGGCAGCTCGGGATGGATGAAGCGCAGCTCGATTTCGCTTCCCTTGGCCAGCTCGCGGTCGGCTCTCAGTGCCGCGCCGGTGGTGCTCACGTCGATCGTGACCGCCCGGAACGCTTCATCGCTCCCCTCGTCGATCTGAACCGAGAGCTCTATCGGATAGCGTGGCGCGCGACGCTTGGCGGGGCGTCGGACGACCTTGCGGGCGCGCTCCATGGCGCGGGAACGCTTCTGCCGCACCCGTTCCGCCTCGATGGCGCGGGCGAGCTTGGTGAGTCCTTCCAGCCCCCTCTTGTCTGGCCGCAGAAAGTAGCGGCACTCCCCGCCGCCGCCACCGGGCTCTTCGTAGACCACCGTCGCGCTCATCCGGATCACTTCGCCGAATACCCGCAGGGCGAGCTCGTAGGGTGCTCCCAGCTCGAGCTCCTCTTCGACGAGCAGCCCGATGCCCTGGCCGCCGACATCTCTGGCCACGCCCACCTTCGGATCGATGCTCCCTTGCGCCTCCTCTCCGGGTCGAGACGCAGGCATGTACTCGACCGGGATCGCCTGGGCTTCGCGGCTGCCGCTCGCGGCCGCGGCGCGCAAAGCCGCACGCATGTGCAGGCTCCAGGCCGCCGCACTGCCCGCGGCGGCCCAAAGGAGCATCCATGCCGCATGCCACCGCGCGGGCACGGCATCGTAGAGCAGATCGAGGCTCACCCAGGTGGTCGCGCTCCACAGACCGAGGGCGAGAGCGAGTGAGGCGCCGACCCAGAGAGCCTCGACGTGCAGGGAGGGGAGCAGTTTCAGAAGGGAGCGGGCCGGGGAGAGCGCCGCGCTGAGGCTCAGGCGCACTATGCGGTCGAGGTTGGGGGCGTGGCGGTGGAGGAGGCGGTGCTGCGCCCAGGTGGCGAGGATGACCGCCAGCCAGATCAGCACGAGCGGCACTGACGCGCGCGGGACGGGAGAGATGTCGGCGCAGACCACCAGGATCGGAGCCGTAAGGTAGAGGGCGGCGGCCACCTGGGGCATGAAGGCCAGCACGTCGGCCAGAAGGCATAGGCGCTGCAAGAGCGAAAGTCGGCGATCGAAGAGGGAGCCCAGACTCGCGCCCCTCGCCTGCTTCGCGATCGCGTGGTGCCCGTCTTCGAGCGAGGAGCTCAGGGCGCGGCGTTCGTAACGGGTTAGCCAGCCATCGGCCTGAAGACGTGCACTGGTCCCCCATGGAGCCGGACCGCGGGCGAATCCCCCCGCGTCGGCGAGAGCGGATCGGCGAAAGACGGCGTTGGTGCCGAGCCAGGGGACGGCGTTCCAGCGGTCGCGCCCTTCGATCACTTCGGGCGTGACTTCGCCAGTGGAGAGAGCGTCGGCGCCGGCGCCGTGGCTGACCTGAGAGAGCGAGGGCCGGTCGATTCGCGCTTGCACCATGGCGGTCGAGGGGTCGCGCAGAGCGGGCGTGATGGCGTCGAGGAAGTCGATATGGGGAACCTGGCCCGGCTCGAAAATGGCGATGAGGTTGCCTGAGAGGGTCGAGAGCGCCACGTTCAGGGTGCCGATCCAGTCGCCGCCGGGCGCCTCGACGTAGATGCAGCCGAGCTCTTCCGAAAGCGCCGCGATCTCAGGCGAATCGCCGATCAGGACGGTCGATCCGCCCCCTTGCAGCCGGATGGCGGCCAGGGTGGTGCGCCGAGTCGCGGCCACCGGGCTACCGACGGCCGGCACGACGACGTCGACGGTGGGGCTCTCGTCTTCGCTCGCAAGAGGTGGGGGGGGATCGGGAGCCGCCGGCGGCGAGAAGAGGGGAAGCGAGAGCAGGAGCAGGGCCGCGCCGGTGGCGACCTCGACAGCGAACACGCCGATGGCGTACGGCCCCGCCGTGAGCGTGAAGAGGAGGCGATAGAGCAGAAAGGCGCCCTGCACGAGGAAGATCGAGAGCACGACACGACGAAGCTCACCCTGGCTCTCGCTCGAGGCGGTCTCTTCGGATGAGGGTGCGCTCTCCGCCGCCGGGGGCTCGGGCGCCGGCGGGGCGGTGGGTTCGGTGCTGGTTTGTGGTGGGG
>CAZFNT010000486.1:0-3627 GCA_964520315.1 uncultured Gemmatimonadota bacterium | reverse complement strand
TATTTGCAGAGCCGTTCCAGTCCGGCGCGGTCCTCCGCCGGCACTGAGACCGCCGCGAGCTCGAGCGCGAGCGGAATCTCTTCTGGGCTCTCCCAGCTCTCCCACTGGCCGTCGTCGTCCACCCAACCCTCGCGCCGGAGGAATTTCGCGATCTTGCGGTGGATCTTTTTCGCCAGGTCATTCAGCTCTTCCTCGGTGGGCGCACCCACTTCGTAGAAGAGCGGCACGGCGCCGGATTCCGAGAAGACACCATCCAGGGCGAGCAGATGGAAATGCAGGTTCACGCGTAGATCCGACCCAAAGCGCTGCTCGAAAGTCACAGAGCCGCAGCTCGAAGCCCAGGAGGCTGCCGGAGCGGGCGCCTACATTGGAGGTGAGGATGATGATGGTGTTGCGGAAGTCGGTCACCCGCCCGTAGGCGTCGGTGGATGAGCCCTCGTCCAGCACGCGGAGGAGCACGTCGAAGAGCTCCGGCGCCGCCTTCTCGATCTCGTCGAAGAGCACCACCGCGAAAGGGCGTTCCCGCACCTCTCGCACCAACTTGCTCGGATCGCCCCGCCCGTCCCCCACCAGCCGGCCCTCTTCTCAGCACCCGCTCGAAGACCTCGCGCGCGTTATGGTTCATCACCTGCCGGTTGGCGAAGGCGTAGTTCACCGCGCACGCCATTGCGCCCAGGTAGGCCCGCCCCAGCTCGGAGGCCACCGGCGCGGCAGAGCTCTGTCGTTCGGGCACCGACGCCGCATCCCGGTCGGTCGCCATGATTTTCGGGCAGTCGTCGCAGACCTGGCAGCCGAAACCTCTGCTCCGCGGCGGATGGAGATGCTGACGCACCCCGGAGAGAGCACGGCGGTCTGCGGTGGAGCGTGGCCCGGGGGATTTCCGCGGGATCGGGGAGGTAGGTGGCTACTCCCCCTCCTCCCTCAGGTCCCGCGCCGTCGGATCCCGCCCCACCTCCTGCGGGTCCTTGCCCGCGTGCAGGATCCGCGGGAGGCGGGGCGGGGAGCTCCAGGCCGAAGGCACCCGGGTCTCCCTCCTGGGAGGGGTCTTTTTGGGGACCGCTCCGGCCCCGAAGCGGGAGTCTGACGGCGCAACATTTTGGGTTTGGGTTGGAGATGGACACATTCAGTGACGAGGCCCGCCAAACACTCAAGCGGTTGACCGCCCGCCCCTCCCCCCGGTGTCAGGGTAGTTGTCGCCTGATTGGAGGCCACGGGGCCCCGCCGCAGAGCGAAGCGAGGTGGTGGGCGTGGCCGACCAGCCCGCCCTCGCGGCCACTCGCCGGTGAGTGAGCAGGTGCGGCACCGCCTCGCCGACCTGGAAGTAGACCTCATCCGGCGTCTGCCCGTTGAACGCGGCGTGAGGCATCACAGAGTTGTGCTGCTGTACGTAGAACGCCACGAGCCCTCTGACCTTGGCGATGGTGTCGAGGTCGTGAAGATACAGCCAGGCGTATCGGAGATTGGACCACCAGCGCTCTATGAGCGAGTTCGAAAAGGAGACGTCGACCAGCGCGAAGATGCGTCGCAGACGGCCGGACTCGAAGAAGTCGTCGACCATGCCTGCCGCGTTCTCGATGCCGGAATCCGCGATGACGATCGTGTCCTCGACCGACCCGTGAAGATGACGACCCGCCTCGTCCAGGATCTCGCAAGTCGTGGCGGGATTGAGCCTCTCGACCAGCCTCAATGCCAGGATCCTCCGGGAGAGATTGTCGATGATGGCGTGCAGGTAGGTTCGAGTGCCGTCGAGGAGCTTGATGACGGTCACGTCGATGTGCCAGGTCTCGTCGGGTCGATGGGCGGGGAACGACCTCCTTGGACAGCTGGGTCGATCATCGAGCTCACACACGACCTCTGACTGCTTCCAGGCGTGGTAGCGAGCAGGGGAGAGGTGGAGCACACGAAGGCAGGACCGGAGGGAGAGGATGCCGCTCGCGCCTTCGATGGTGTGGAGGAGGCTGGCCTTCGCCCGGCCTGCCGGAAGGCGGGAGGATTCGAGGCGGAAGCCGGAGACGCGGACAAGGGCCAGGAGGAGGCGGACGACTGCGGCGAGGACCTGGACCCGGCGCTCGAGGAGAAGGACGCGAGTCTCGAGTTCGACGGCGGGCTGGTCGAATCGAGAGGAGGTCTCGACCGACGGAGATCCTCGGACGATCCAACTCGCCGTGGTTGAGCGCGGGATGCGGAGATCCGGGAAGATCCTCGGATCCCGGGTGGCGCAGACGAGCTGGCGGATCCGGTGGTCGTAGGTGCGGCGCGACGTAGAGCAGGCGATCATGCCGGGTTGATCGGCAGATCGAGGGTCGGGACCAGTCCGAACACTCTAAGTGGTTGAGGAACCAGGCCTGTCGCAAATGCGAACGGAAAGTCCAGGAGGTCTTGGTGCGCGGCTGGGCAGCGGACCCGAGCACATCGTCGCTGATCTTCTCGTCAAATACCTGATCAGCTTTCGCAGACGAGATCCGGAAGAACACAGAGATCTCCTCCGGTTCTTGAAGATGCACTTGAACTGCCTGATCTACCACCTGGTCACCAGCGCGCCGGCGAGGTGAGAACGGCCAATGCCAGAGGCCAGGACGGAGATCTGCGAAGCGATCGAGCTCGAGGCGCAACGTCTCGGCCATTTCGAGGCGAGCGATCCCATGCGTTTGATCGACTGCCGCGAAGAGGAGTAGGCGTCCCGCCGCCGCATCGAGTAGCTGCGCCGAGCAACGGCTGACGAACCGGAACTGCCAGCACTGGTCGATGCAATGCTGGATGAGTCCGGCCCAAGATCCCGGCACTTGGCCCACTGCTTGGGCGTGGATGAATCGGGTGTGGCCTCCATTACGCTCTTGCTTCCGCGGGAATGCCAATCTGCCGCTGATCAATTCAAGTCGACGACTCGACGCATGCGCATGCCCGGGCTCAGCGGTGACGGCGGCGTGCGCCGGAAGTAGATCGGGTTTGATGCCAGCAGGATCGACTCTGCTACCGGATCTGCCAGCTCGACGCGAACATGACAGCGGTCGTAAATGTCGACCATCACACTTTCCGCAAACGCAGGACCAAGCAACTCCAGGCGCGTTGTATCGGTCCCTGCGGGATGCACGGTCACCACCGACGCGTTCATCGCGGCGGCCGAGATGCGGCCCTCCAAACGAAGAGGTGCTTGCGAGAGCGAGCTCACGACTACGTCCCCCATCACGAAATCGCCGTCGCTATGGTGCAGGTCAACGTACGCGTCGGAGCCCACGAGAAAAGGATCACCGAAACAAGCGCGGCCGAGATTCAAGCCGCGCAGAAGATCGGCTTGCGACAAGGTGTCGGCCTCAACCCAAGTGGCGAAGCGGTTTTTCACTCCCAGCCACGGAGTCGAATTGTGCAAGTCGGTGACTCCCACACCTGTGAGGAAGGCGTCGACTCCGGCTAGGTGATCCCATAAAGCCAGGTGATCACGTATCGGGCGGCCGCGGAACTGGTACCCAACCTCGAGGAGATCAGCTCCAAAGGCGCGTTCACGAACCAGTCGCCTTGCGATGCCCTTTGCGAGATGGTTGGGAACTGGCAACATGGTCGGAAGGAACATGTGATGGGTCTTCAGGGTTTCGAGTGGGTGGATTCTGGGCGTTTTTTTGGCAACAGGGG
>CAZFNT010000485.1:0-3628 GCA_964520315.1 uncultured Gemmatimonadota bacterium | reverse complement strand
CTCACCGCGTCGCCGGTCATCCAGATCACGACGGGCCGGGGGTCGAAATGGTCGATCCTCGCGGGCGGCAGAGGGCCATCCACCTCTGCGTCCCAAGTGAGCCACGCCAAATCGAGTTCATCGAGCCACTCCTCGAGCACATGTTGACGTTCGGAGCCACCATCATCGTCGGCGATCACCACCGCTGGGCTGGGCGAACGCTCGGCCGACACATCGCGCCTCAGATCATCGCCTGGCGCCAACGACACTTCGAACGACTCCGAGATCATCTCGAAACCAGAGACCTCGACGTTCAGATCGGTGGCACCCGTGGACAGCGTGTATTCACCGTCTCCGTCGCTCCTCACGCTTCGTCCGCTCTCGCTGACTCTGATTGTCGCGAGCGACACCGGTGACCCGTCATCGGCGTACTCCACCGTGCCCGAGAGGCGGGCTCTGCGCGGCCCATCGAGCTCCACTACCACCATCTTGCCCTGAAGATCGCAGAGGTAGATCTCTTCGCTCTCTCCCGGTTCGTTTCCCTCTGAGGCGAAGGGCCAAACACCCCGGGTTCCATCGAACTCCCCCTCTGTTTCGGGCACGAAAGTGTCGTGAAATGCGACTTCGACCGGATCGGTCGGGTCGGCGATATCGACAATTCTCACACCTTCTTCGTAGTACGCGACATAGGCGAGATCGCCCTTCACATGAACCTTGTGGACGATTGCTTCGGTGTTCGAAACGTACTCGCCAACCTGAACGACTGCTCCCGGGTCGCGCACATCCCAGACCCGAACATGACCCCCGACGATCTCGTCGGTCGTCAACACGTAACCGCCGCTCTCGGTTGGCCAGGCGTTGCTCGTGAAGCTCGATGCGTGAAAGACGTTCTCTCCGATCTGGATCGGGTTCGACGGATCGCTCACATCCGCGATCACCAACCCGCCCTCGAGCCAGGCCATGTAGAGAATCTCATCCTGGACCATCATATCGCTGATGCCGACATCATCACCGGCGGCGGGACCGGAATGCTCGAATGCGCCGACCTGAACGATACTCTGAACATCGCGAGCATCGTAGATCCTGACCTGATCCTCAGCACCTACACTCGTGATCGCACAGTAAAGAAAGCCCGTGGGATCGAACCAGACACTTGCACACGCCTCGATCCCGTCCTCGACTTCGATCCGATTCACTTCGAAGGGCAGATAGGGGTTCGAGATGTCGAGGATGAAGACACCATTGCCATCGTAGGTCTCGTTCGACGCAGCGGCATAGCCGGCCCTCATCTTCACGTCTTGAACGAAGACGTTGCCGGGATTCCATCTAGCGGTTTCGATCGGCGCTGAAGGGTCTGATAGGTCAGCGAGCGAGAGCCCGCCGTCTCGAAGTGCTACGATTGCGACTTCGCCATCACCCCAGATGCCGGCGCATCCGCCGTAGGAAGGAAGGAAGAGCTCGGCGAGCACAGTGGCGTTGAACGTGATCGGATCGGCGAAAGCCAGGGGAACGCTGGCCAACACCAGAACACAGAGGAGGAGCTTTTTCATACCTACTCCGCACAACAAGCGATTTCCATGGCCGCTCGGTCGAAATCGACGCCGTCGTCCACCCAGAGCTCCAGTAACCACGAGCCGCGGCGGTCCAAACGCAACCCTTGCACCAAGAAGCTACCGTCGCCGCGCTCTATTACGCTGGGGTCGGAATCGATCGCGTGACCGTCGAAAGGCATACTCGCGAACACCGACAGATCCGCTTCGCGTGCAGGAATGCCGAGTCGATCGTCGACCCTGACGTCGAGCTCGAAAAGCTCGTTGAAGGGGATCGGGTTCGGGATGGGCGTAAAGCTCACGGTGAAAAGCCCGCCGTCGCTGAGCAGTGTCGCTGACTGATCATCGGTATCGGGCCCTGCCATCAGCTCACAGCCGTTGATCAGGCAGAGTGCCGCTAGAAGAAGAGCTCGTAGTGTCTTGCTCATTGCACTACGTCGCCGTGACCTTCATCGTCGTCGCCAGCAGATGGTGATTGGACATGGCGGGCCAGGTATCCTTGCTGATGCCGATGAAAGCATCGCCAAACATATCGAAGACAGTCGAGCTGACCTTCAGAGACGGTAGACGCCCGATCAGATGTTGGCCGTCGAAGAGAAAGGCGAGCTGCACCGGAGCCGCGAACTGGCCATCCGGTGTGAAATCGCCGCCCTGGGAGATGAAGACGAATATTGCTTTCCGGCCGTTGAGCAACTCCTCGATCGTCTGATTCGATGCTTCGGCGTCGAGAGGCGGACAGCCCAGAGCCGGCAAGCCATCGTAGGCGGCGGAGGCCGCCCCGGTATGAGGCAGATCGAAATCAGCCGCGCTCTTCTTGTCGGCAAATGGCGTGATCACGCGCCCTGCTTGAATGAGCGGCAGTCGATCGCCATCGAGAACCACGCCCTCGGCATCGAAAAAGGGGCCGAGCAACATCTGCGGATCACGACACTGGCACAGCGTGAATCGATCACTAAAGATCTTGCTGCGGTGGTGCTTGGCCAGAACCGACGCACCTGTGGCAAAAGAGCGTGCGCTGAGGGCATGCGCGAAAAAATTGTACGGTGAGTCCATGCGGTAGTCTCTGGCCACCATCACTATCGGCATCTCTTCCGACTTGGGCAGGGCGACCTGGGTGCGATAGGCGTCGAGAACTTCGCGCACATGGTTCACGAACTCCTCGCGCTGGTAGTCTCGCCCCATATAGCCCACATGGCCGTCCATGATCGAGCCGGAGTTCGCCTCTTTGAAGATCAGGCTCAGCATGACGAGATCGAGCTCGGCCCGTAGGTCCAGCTCTTGATCGTTCGTATGCTCCGTGACGTCGCTTATGAGCTTCACTTTGCCGGAGAAGCGAAAGTCCTCGTGGCGACGCAGCTCGCGCAGAAGCTCTTCGGTCTCATCAAGCCCTTGCTCGGCGTCGGTGAGGTTGCAGCGCATGGTGACGTGACGGGTCAGGCCCGCCTCGAGCGGGTAGGGATAGGGGATGGCCAGGTCATGCGCCTTTCGGGCCCGTCGCTCCAACTCGGTCAGGTCGCAAGTACCAAGCGCGCCGGCCACGCCGATATGTTGATTCTTGTAGAGGCGCAATCCTGTCCGCACAACGTCATTCGCGCGAATCGACTCGATCGAGGAATCGACAAGAGAAATCGTCGTCGCACGAGTCTGCTCAATTATCTTCTCACGCATCAATTCGCACCTCATCGCACATCGAGGCTTCTCACCAGAACGTAAGGCCCCCCGAAACCGACCGGCAGATTCATCTGCTCCATCTTGCCGCATCCACCCCCAACGAATGAGTGCAGCTCCACTTTGTCGGAGAGGCCTATGACATCGCCCAGAGCAGCGAAAACCTCGCCGGTGACGACGGAGATCTTGACCGGGTCCGCGATCTTGCCCCCGATGACCCGATAGGCCCGATTCGGCGCCAGGGTGAATGTCGACATGCCCGAACCGTGGTTGATCGTCTCGACATAAATACCGTCGTCGACTTTGGCGAAAAGCTCCTCCTTGCTGAGCTCACCAGGGCCGACGCTCGTCGTCGTCATGCGCGGTATCGGCTCGAAGGAGAAGCCGACCGCACGGGCGTTGCCGGTGACCGACTCGCCAAGAGCGGCCGC
>CAZFNT010000484.1:0-3635 GCA_964520315.1 uncultured Gemmatimonadota bacterium | reverse complement strand
GACTCTCCCGCCGGAGGATTGCCAGCATCCGGCAGATCTCTGCCTGTGCGACAGATCGACGCGGGTTCCGTGAGAGAGCGCGGCCGATGACGGGTCTGGCGACGGTAGGTCCGCCGGGAAGGTCGAAGGCGAGCCCCACCCCAACGACCCCGCGATCGAAGTCGAGCGCCAGAGAGCCTCGCCCGTGGTGTACAAAGACCTGCAGATCGACCTCGAACCGAATCTCCTCGAAAAGCGCCCCCAGCGCCCCGCCATCGAGCTGCCAGATTGACCTCCGCGATCCTCGCCCTCCTGCTCGCCGCGTCGTCCTCTGCGGCCGAGCTCGCGCTCCGGACTCCGTTCAGCGGCCGATCCACACCCCGTTCCCCGGCCCTCCGTACGCCCCTATATCCGACCTCGCTCCGTTCGGAGACCACTCCGGCCAGAGCGGGTGGGAGTCGGAAATGCCGTCTTCGACGCTGGGATCGCCCATATCGATACAAGGGGAATCGGTATCGAGGAGATAGTCGAATCCGCGCAGGGAACGAAAGCGGGGGTTGCCATCGATATTGCCTTCGCCCGGATAGCCGCCATCGACGAGCGAGTAGGTGACGGCCGGCGCGATCGGTTCCGCGAGAATCTGATCCGGTCGGTTGTCGAGAACGATCGAGTTCAAGACCTGCCCCTCGGAGCCGAGAGAGCCGCCGAAGAAGATCCCGCCGCCTCCGGTCAGCGCCTTGTTGTGGTACACGGTGCAGTTCGCGACCTTCGCGACTGTATTGTCGAAGCGGATGCCGCCACCATACTTGGGGTTCCGCCCCTGGGTGGGCGCTCTGTTGTGCGCCACGACGCAGTTCTCGATCAGCGCCGTGCCGCCGTGGAAACTCAGACCGGCACCCGTCCCGTAGTACGGATCCTCGACCTCGTTGAACTCCACTCGGACTCCTTCGAGAATCGATGAGCAGCGGTAGATCTCGGCGGCCCCAGCCGATATGCGGGCGCGATTCCCAAGGACCCTTGTGTCGACGAGCCGCACCTCGCTCTCCTCGTCTCCGTTGTCGATGCTGAGTCCACCACCCCACCCCGCCCCGTTGCTGTCGATGCTGCAGGCCACCAACTCGACACCCACCGGGTTCTTGCATCGGATGCCGCCGCCGCCGCCGTTCAGATACCCGTCCGAGTATGCGAAGTTCCGGGTGATCTGGCAGTTGTCGGCCGCCAGAAAACACTCCTCCAAAGAGATCCCCGCCCCACCCCGCGTCGACCGGCATTCCACTGTGTTGCGCGAAACCGTGCACCCCACCAGCTCGACGGCGGCGGCATGCCCATGGAGACCGGCGCCGTGACTCGTCGACGACCACGAGTCTCCTCCGGTCAGCCAGTTCCCCGAGATCTCGCAGTCCTCGAGCAGGACCGTCGCGTCGAAGATCGACCCACCTCCCCCCAGCGCGGTCAGCGCGACGGCACCGTTCTCCACGATCTCACAACGCCTCATCGTCGCGCTCACACAACGATCGAAGATGAATCCTCCACCGCGGTACGCCCAGTTCTCGGCGATCGCGGAATCGGCGAGTCGGACAACCGAATCGCGGGCGTACAGGCCGCCTCCGGCGCCGGTTGTCGCCCCTGACGCTGCGCACCCTCGAATCGCGCACTCGGAGATCAACACGTCGGAGTCGACGATGCTCACCCCGCCGCCGAAGGCGAATCCGCTGGGTGGAGGCGGCGTATCTCCCTCGGTCGCGAAGCTGCCACGAAGCTCGGCGCTCCCGAGTACGGTGTTGTTCGTGACCTCGCAGCGAGCGATGGTCGCTGCGGATCGTTCGCAATAGATGCCACCACCAAAGGCGCTGTCGGCACTCGCCTCGTTGTCCGTGATCACGCAACGCGCGATGGTGGGCGAGGAGCCCTCGATCCGAACCCCCGCGCCGCGCTCACCGGCGCCGCCACGAACGGTAAAGCCCGCGAGCAGCGCCGAAGGGGGCTCACCACTGACGAAGCGAAGGACCGGTCCTTCCCCGCCGCCATCGATCACCGTGGCCGCCACTGTCGCCGAATCGAAGGGGGCGGTGCTGATCAGCGCAATCGCCTTGCCCCGAAAATCGATCTGGTGCTCCAGGTAGGTTCCCGGCGCGACGATCACGACATCGCCCGCGGTCGCCGCGTCGATCCCCTCTTGGATTCCCGCGTAGTCCGAGGGCACGTGAACGACACGCGCCTGGGCCGAAGAGCATGCGAGACACAGCCCCGCGATCGCGGCGATCGCTCCGAGGGTCGGCGAAGAAAGAGCTCCCCAGGTTTGCATCCCATCCGGCAGGCACTCCACAGAAAGTTCTTTCTTCGCCGACTCCATTGCGGCACCTCCCACGGCTGCGGCTTCGAAGCGTTGTTGAAGAAGTCTATCCCAACCAGATGTGTCGCCCGGCACTGGCGAGAGGCGGGAGAGGATCTCCGGGAGTCGCTCGAAACCCTCGAAACCGATCTGCGCGACGAGATGGAGGACCTGCGACAAGAGCTCGAGGGCCTACGGTCCAATAGAAACCGATGGTCGAATCAGCGCCCGACCTCTGTATCCCCCTCGCTGCGGGCAATGATCGCGGCCACTTCGGGCCCGCGCAGATTCACCGCCTCGAGCACGATGCAGATGATACCCAACCCGGCCGATGGAATGCCGAGCGATCTGGTCGATGTCGAAATCGTGATGGCGCGCATTTCTCACCAACTTCCGTCGCGAGATCGCGCAGATCGGTGTCCTGCCGGTGCTTCGTGCCGATTCGACGCGGAGGCGTGGTGCAGTAACGTCGCACAAGGCGAATCGGTGGGAAGTGCCGGCAGGGCGCGGAGATGTGCGATCGCAGCGGGAGGTTGGAATTCGACGGGAGCGCCAACGGCGTCGCCGATGGCGAGTCCGATCAACACGCCGAGTGCACGGTCATCTCGCGAGAGCATCAATTCCCCGTTTCTGGTGACTCTGGATGTCACAAGGACGCCTCAGGGACCAGGATCCTCTCCGAAGGTCTCGACCATGTAGGCCCATTGACTATCGAGATGGCGCTGCGCTACTACGGCCGCGATCTCGTTGCGACCTTTCTCGAGTTCAGCGTCCCATTGCTCCCGCGTTCGGCCCATTACTGTGGCCAGGGGAGACGGTGTTCGGGTGCGATTCGGAGAACTCTCGCGGACTGCGGTGAGTGCTCGCACGTAGACCCATATCGGGTCCAGACCGCGGTCCTGTTCTTCAGTCACGTCGGTGGGGAGGCTGTCCGCGTTCGACATCGTTCGACCACATCTCGTGAGTCACGACCTCACGGTCCAACTTTACTGCGTCAAATGCCTCACGAGGCGCGGTTCCGACCTCCAAGACCTCTGCCGGATCGGTAAATCTTCCGGTCTCGCGAAGTCGGGTGACAACCCGCTGCGCAGCCACATCAGTCGGAACATCCACTAACGTCAGGTGAACGTCATACCCCCGCTCGGTGAGGAGACCGACCAGCGATCTCAGTTGATGCGCCGAACGCCCAATCGCGTGGATCACGAGATTGTCTCCTGCAGCTACCCCCTTCAAGAGCACCTTCGACGCGATTTCGTTTGCCTCGACGCGCACGCGGGGGGCCATGCCGCCTCCGTCGTATTCCGGCAGGAATTCCGCGACCAGG
>CAZFNT010000483.1:0-3640 GCA_964520315.1 uncultured Gemmatimonadota bacterium | reverse complement strand
GCCTCGATCGGCGGCTGGCCTCCGCGGCGGAACGGGAGAGGTTCGCTGTGTTGAGCTGGCCGGATGAAGACAGCCGTGAGATCCCCGGGGGGACTGCGCAGTGACGGGCGGGACTGCTCGGCGTATTCTTTGTCAGTGAATCGACCGACGATTTCAGCGATCGCTTCGTAAACCGCCCGCGGATCCAGGCCGGCGCCGCCGGGGGCACCATTCGACCCTCCGCCTACCTGCGCTATGCACTCGGTCCTGAGTCGGCCATACATTGCCCCCCGCCGGCACACGCGTTCAGAAGCAAGGGCCGCCCAGCCGGTCACTCGCGCGCAGCCACGGGGTATGCGTGGCATCGATGGTCGAAGAGCGGAGACTCTCTGTCGCCCCCCTTCCTCTCGACTTCTAGGACTGGAAGTAGTCGATTACCTGCCGGATGGTGGTGTCGAGGTCGATGGTGGGCTCGTAGCCGATGAATTCGCGGGCTTTGGCGAGGTTGGGGACGCGCCGGCGCATGTCCTCGAAGCCTTTTTCGTAGGCGACTTCGTAGGGGATGTACTGGATTTCCGATGTGGAGCCGGTGAGCTTCTTGACCCTTTCGGCGAGCTCGAGAATGGTCACTTCGGTGTCGTTGCCGAGATTGAAGACCTGCCCGTGGGCCTCTTCGCAGTCCATGAGCTTCATGAGCCCGCCGACGACGTCGCTTACGTTGGCGAAGCAGCGGGATTGCTTGCCGTCGTCGTAGACGGGGAGGGGGTGCTCGAGGAGCGCCGATTTGACGAAGCGGGGGAGGACCATGCCGTACTCGCCGGTCTGGCGCGGGCCGACGGTGTTGAAGAGGCGGGCGATGACGACGGGAAGGTGTTTCTCGCGGTAGTAGGCGAGGGCGAGGTATTCGTCTACGGCTTTGGCGTCGGCGTAGCTCCAGCGGCTCAGGTGGGTCGAGCCCATCGTACGGTCCTGGTCCTCGGAGAAGGGGATCTCGTTCGATTTGCCGTAGACCTCCGAAGTCGAGGCGATCAGGACGCTCTTCTTCTTCTTGTTGGCCTCTTCGAGCACGATTTCGGTGCCGCGGATGTTGACTGTGAGGGAGCGCAAGGGCTCGTCGACGATCATTCGCACGCCGACGGCCGCGGCGAGGTGGTAGACCTGATCGGCTTGGTCGATCAGCTTGGCCATCGTCTGCTCGTTTAGCACCGAGTCGATGACCCACGAGAAGGCGTCGTTCTCTTCGAGGTGCTTGATGTTGTCGAAGCGGCCGGTCGAGAGGTCGTCGATGATCGTGACGCGGTCGCCTCGGTCGAGGAGGCGTTCGCAGAGATGGGAGCCGATGAAGCCGGCGCCGCCGGTGATCAAGATGCGCATCTGGGTTCCTGTGAGGTCCGTCGCGTTGAAGAGGAGGACGTTGGAAACGGGGAACTTAGCATAGCTGGCCGTAGAGAGAGCGCACGGCGGCCTCGCTTCGGGCCATCAGCTCGTGACGCCTCTGATGACCGAGGGGGGGGATCGGGTCGCCGATCGCGAGGCGGACTTCGCCGGGCACGACCTCGCGACCCCCTTTCGGCAAGCGCTCCGCGGTGCCCCGGATCGCCAGAGGCACAATCGGGACATCGGCTTTCGAGGCGAGCACGAAGGCGCCTTTCTTGAAGGGTTGGATGCGGGTGTCTCGTGATCGCGTGCCCTCGGCGTAGACCAGGATGGTGGTGCCTTCGCGCACGCGCCTAGCGGCTTCGTCGATCGTGCGGAAGGCGCGTTTGTGGTTGCCGCGGTCGATCTCGAGAAAGCCGGCGCGGCGCATGGCGCGACCGAAGAGGGGGATTCGGAAGAGCTCGGTCTTCGCGATGATCCTGATGTGGGGGAAGATGCTGATGATGGAGGGGATGTCGAGAAGCGATTGGTGATTCGACACGAAGACGATCGGCGCGATATCGGGGGCTCGACCGATGACGCGCACGCGAACTCCGAGGATGCGGAGCATTCGGTCGGCCCATTGCTTCATGATGCGCTCGAAGCGGCGCTGGAAGGGGGCCGGGCGCATCAGGTGAGAGAGGATGATCGTCTCGACGCACCCCCATCCGGTCACCAGGATCGCCGCGAGGAATCTGAGCTTGGCCGGCATGGCGGGGATGGTGGGGGCTTTGGCGAGGGGATGCAAGGGTCGAGTCGGCGCAGGCTGGACATCCGGGGCGAGCTAGGGGCTAAACTCATCGATTCTCAGCGCCCCTCTGAGTTCTAGCTACCCCGCGATATGCCCACTTTTCGAATCACGCTAGAGTACGACGGCACCGATTTCAGCGGCTGGCAACGGCAGCTGGTTCCTCGCACTGTGCAGGGAGAGGTCGAGGCCGCGCTGGCTCTGCTCTGCAGACGACCTGTGCCGATCAAGGCGGCGGGGCGGACCGACGCGGGGGTTCATGCGACGGGGCAGGTGGCTAGCTTCGGGCTCGAAGCTCTGCCCTGGGGAGATCGAATCGATCGGGCTCTGCCCGAGGATATCGCCGTGCGCGATTTGAGCGTCGCACCACCCGGATTCAGCGCCAGGCACGATGCCTTGCAGCGAAGCTACCGTTACCGGATTCGGCGCCGGCGACGCCCACTGAGTCGACACCTCAGCTGGATCGTTCCTTATGGGCTGGATCCTGAGCCGATGGCCGAGGCGATCGATATCATCAGAGAACACAAGGACTTCAAAGCATTTACTCGAGTCGAGCTCGAACTTCCCGCCTACATGGTGGAGCTGAGCCGACTCGAGCTCGTGCCCGCCGAGGATGGTTTCGATCTTCTCGTGCGCGCCAGGCGTTTTCTGCACAACATGATCCGTATAATGGCCGGCACTTTGGTCGACGTGGGGCGCGGGCGGCTCAGCCCGGCCGACGTAGATCATGCGTTGCTAATGCGCGACCGCCGTCTGGCGGGACCAACCGCTCCACCCCACGGACTCTGCTTCGAGGGGGCCGACTACCCCGAAGTGGACTCTCGGCCCGCCGAGCGCCAGAAACGACCGGCACCTCCACACAAAGAAGAAGAGGGCCTCCCATGAAGCTGTTCATAGATACCGCCAACACCGATGAGATTCGAGCCGCGGCCACGCTGGGTCTGCTCGATGGAGTCACCACCAACCCGAGCCTTCTCGCGAAGGAGATCGCGCGCCGCGGGGGCGGTGAGCAGGAGGGGATTTTCAAAGAGATCTGCGAGCTCGTGCCCGGTCCGGTGTCGGCCGAAGTGATCGCGACCGAGTACGAGGGGATGGTCGCCCAGGGCCGCGATGTGGCTGCTATCGCTTCGAATGTGGTCGTCAAGTGTCCCCTGACCGAAGATGGGCTTCGAGCGACCCGCACCCTCTCCGAGGAGGGGATCGCGGTGAACGCCACGCTGGTGTTTCAGCCGATCCAGGCGCTGCTGGCCGCCAAGGCGGGGGCGGCCTATGTGTCACCCTTCGTCGGGCGCCTCGATGACATTTCGACGACCGGAATGGCTACGGTGCGGGAGATCCTCGAGATCTTCGGCAACTACGTTTTCTCGACGGAGGTGATCGTGGCGTCGGTTCGCAACCCGATTCATGTGGTCGACGCCGCACGGATGGGGGCGGATATCGCGACGATCCCTTACGGTGTGATCACGCAGTTGGTGAAGCATCCGCTCACCGATGTCG
>CAZFNT010000482.1:0-3644 GCA_964520315.1 uncultured Gemmatimonadota bacterium | reverse complement strand
ATATGCGCCGAATACTGGTCCGCGATGTATTCGGGCATCTCGAAGAAGTCGATATCGGGGTCGTTGTGAAAATTGCCCGCCGGGAAGATGCGGCGCGTCATCGGCTGCAAGCGCCAGCTGCCGACGCCGGGACCACCGGCGTAGGTCTCGTTGTCGGTATCGTACGGCGAGTTCACGCCGTCACCATCGAGGCGGTAGATCAAATCGACTTCAGCCACGCCCGAAACGTCGTAAACGAATGTCCAGACCCGAAAGTCCCGGCCTTGTTCGGTCACTTGATAGCCGTAGAGCGCTCCGAAGCCCTCGCCCCCTGGATTCCAGGGATGCCGCTGCGGCGCCCAAATCGTTGGTGGAGTGTCGTCCCCCGAAGCGTTGCCGATCACGCGATCGGCGGCTTCGACCGCGGAATTGCAGGCGATCGTCGCTTTCACCTCCATGTCGAGGCTGGAGCCGTAGTACATGTAGCCGGAGGTGAGTGAGGGAAGATAGAAATGCCATGCGAGCTCGGCGTCTGTGGCGTTCTCGCCGATCGGGTCAACGATAGCGTCTATATCGACGCCGCCCGCGATCTGCTCGGCTGTCTCTACCCGGTTGTGGGCGGCAGTGATCACGGCCCAGTTGCGTTCATCGACGGCCCACCCCCTCTCGATATCGACCTGACCTGAAGCATCGACGAGCGGCCAGTTCCAGTTCCAGAACTGGGGGGATCCGAAGTCGCCGTCGGCGTTGACCCAGGCGCCGTCCTCCAGATGGACGAAATCGTTCGCAGGGGGAGCGTGGTCGACCAGAAACTCCCCGATCACCGTCGGCTCGTACCCTTGTGAGGCCGCCTGATTGCAGAAGTTCGGTACACTTTCGTGGTAGTAGGAGTAGCCGCCCCCATACGCGTTGTCGCCGTCGTGCGCCATCAGAACGATCATCGGGTGCGAAGGGTCGTTCGCCCAAGCTATCTTGTCGATGTCTTCGGTACCGTGTTGCGCGTAGCCGTCGCGCCAACTCATGATCATGGCGGCCGGCACGACGACGATCTCGGAAGCGTCGCCTGTCACCGGGTCGATATAACGGGCTCTGTGAGCCTGGTAGGCGAAGGGGTAGGCGTTGGTGGGGGAGCAGCCGCGATCGATCTGTTCCGAAAACCAGTTGCCCTGCGGCCCGTTGATTTGATCCGCGCCGTTCGGTGGATCACACATTTCACCACCCGCGCCGTAGGTAAGAGGGAAGTTCGTGCAGGCCCGGGAAATGTGGGAGTTGGAGACGATCGACCACTCGATACCTTCGTCGACGAGGATCGGAATGATCCGCTCGCTGAACGCCATCTCCGGGGGGAAGAAGCCGGACGATGGAGCGGGAGAGCTGCCCCAAGTCTCTGTGTAGATCGATTCATGTATCTGGATCTCTTTGCGTAGCGCCTCGGGATCGATCAGGGGCGCGAGAGCGTGGTGGAAGGGGAAGCGCATGATGTCGAGGCGCGGGCGGCCACCCGAAGTCGTCCAGTCGCGGGCCTGGCGGTTCGATCCTTCCCAGCCGGGGGCATAGCCCCACCACCAGTGGCTCGCCAGCGACTCCACGTTTTCGATCAGGCAACCGGAGTAGCTGAGCTGCGCGCCGGCGTCCGGCTGAGAGAGGCCGGCGAGTGCGTCGCGGACGCGATATTGGTAGATGGCCGTGCGGTCGTCCTTGGAGAAGATCTCGTAGAGGTCGTTCAGGGGGTGGGTGCCGCCGCCGTTCTTGCGGACTTGGGAGTCGTAGGCGTATTCGTAGCGCTCGCCCCCTCCCCAAACAACCGGAGCGGGCCAGTAGATCGGCTGCTGCAGGTGCCAGTGGAAAGAGGTGTGGACGGGTGCCGCGGCCGCCGGATGTGCGGCGGAGGTGAGGAGGAGTAGCGTCAGAGAGAACGAGATGGTCGGGTGAGACGGCATGAGGTGTCCGGGCAAGGGAAGAGGTTGAAGAAGGATATCCCCCTCGGAGGTGGTCTGCTTCATGAGGCGAAATCTCCGGTTAGTCTTCGCTCAGCCTTCGATCTCTCACAAACCCCGGAGTCCCCCTCTTGTTCAAGACCGCTCGATTCGACCCGCGCGCCTGCCGCTTCTTCTCCACCGCTCTCATCTACTCGATTCTGGCCTCGGGCGCATCGGCCACCTCAATCGACAATTCGGCCGGGATCATCCCCAACACCCTCGCGCCAGCCCTGGCCGAAGAGCTGATGCAGCACGGCGGTAGTTCCGATCCGATCCCCGTGGTCATCGTGCTCGACTCCTACCCCGACCTCGATCGTTTCTCGCGCATCGAGCACGCCGCGCCTTCGAAATCCGGGCGGTCGGCTCGTCTCGAGCAGCTCCTGGTCGAACATTTCGAGCGTAGCTCCGCGGGTGTCGCCGCGCTGCTCCGGGCCGAGCTGGGACGAGGCGAACGCTTCGAGCCGCGTCCCTACTGGATCTTCAACGGTTTCATCGCCGACCTGAGCCCCGCCGCCATACGACGAGTCGCTGATTATCCGGCGGTTGCGTTGGTCCGCCACGCCGATCCGATCGCGCCGCCGCGCGTGGCGCCGGCGCAGCGACCCCCGGCGAACGCGCAGGCGAGCGAATGGAATATCGACATGATCAATGCCCCCGACGCGTGGGCGCGCGGCTACCGCGGGCAAGGCGTCGTCATCGGCGGCATGGACACCGGCGTACGCCTGGAGCACCCCGACCTGAGCTCGCGATATCTAGGTGGTGATCACGCTTGGCTCGATCCCTTCGCGGAGCACGAGACACCTTTCGATGCCGACGGCCACGGAACGCACACCATGGGCACGATCGTGGGGGGAGATGCCAGCGGCAAGGACATCGGCGTGGCTCCAGACGCCAAGTGGATCGCCGCTCGAATGTGGAGCGATATCGGTTACAGCTCGCTCGATATCACCCAGGATCTCTTTCAGTGGTTCATCGATCCTGATGGAGATCCCGAGACCGATGATGCGCCGCGGGCTGTCTCGAACTCATGGGGCTTCGATTTCGACGGTTGCCTGATCGACTTTCGGCGCGACGTGCTGGCATGGCGCGCGGCCGGAATCCTGCCGGTCTTCGCATCGGGCAACTCCGGCCCCGGAACCGGCTCGAGCGAGAGCCCGGGCAACTACCCCGAGACTTTCTCCGTCGGCGCGACCGATTCCGGCGATCGCATCGCCGGCTTCAGCGGACGTGGACCCTCCGACTGCGATCAGGAGTGGATCAAGCCCGACATAGCGGCACCGGGCGTATCGGTCCGATCGAGTGTCGGTAGCGGTTGGCAGTCGTGGAGCGGCACGTCGATGGCGACCCCGCATGTGACGGGTGCCGCGGCGCTTCTGCTCTCCGTCGACCCGAGCTTGACCGTGGATGAGCTCGAGGAGCTCATGAAGATCTCAGCGCTCGATCTGGGCGACGCAGGACCCGACAACAGTTTCGGCTACGGACGCCTCGATGTGGACGCCGCCGTGCAGGCGGTGCTCGACCGAGGGGCCTTCAGGGGCACGATCACCGATGCAACCACCGGATTGCCGATCGAGGCAGTGGTCTCGGCCGAGCTGAGCGGCAACACGCGTGAAGCACTCACCGACGACCAGGGTGGCTACGCTTTTCGCCTGCCCTCGGGTTTGAGCTACACACTCGAAGCGACCG
>CAZFNT010000481.1:0-3645 GCA_964520315.1 uncultured Gemmatimonadota bacterium | reverse complement strand
GTGAGCACATACGACTGGGTCTGACCACTGATGCTCAGCTTCAGGCCTTCGGCACTCGACAGGGAGAAGCGTGCCAGACCATGCAGCACGCCATCGACGACATTGCGGTCAAACCAGCCGGCGAGCTGCACCAGGTCGGCCGCGACCATCTCCGCCGGCACATCGCCAACAAGCGATCTCAGCGACGAACGAAGAAGCTCCTGCAGGCTAACTCCGCGTCGTCGCGCCAGGTCACGGGCGCGACGCAGAAGGTCATCGTCGACGGAGATCGTGAGATTCATGCACACAGGATACGTGTGCACTGGTTCCGTGTCAACTAGCGGGTCTTCGTCGTGAGTCTGCCCCGCCTCACCCCCCCGGCAGCATTCCCCATAGTCCGGGACCGGTCACGAGAACCGTGAATGCGCCGGCGGCCAGGAACGGTCCGAAGGGGATCTGGGTTTTCAGGTCTCCCCTTCCCAGTGCGATTCCGCCGATCCCCACGACCGATCCCAGAGCGGCGGCGAGAAAGATGGCGGGGGCGATGCCGAGAGGACCGGTGAATGCGGCGATGCCCGCGGCGAGGCGAATATCCCCTCCGCCGATCGCGACCTCGACCTTTCTCACTCGGGTGTAGGCCCAGTCGAGGGCGGCCAATGCGGAATAGGCGACTACGGCGGCGACGCAGTGGATCTGAAAGATCGGTGTTCCGAAAAGAGCCAGGGGGACGAGAGCGATCGCGGCGATGCGCAGCGGTTTCGCGGCGCGCCCATCAGCGCCGACCAGGGCGATCGTCAGGCCGATGGCGGCCGCTGCCTGCGCCGCGAGTTCGGGTAGCCCGACCGGGTCGGCCAGGAGCAGCCCCGCCAAAAGGAGCGCGCGAGTGACCGCGAGGGGAATCCGCCGCTCGTGGAGGTCGACCAACGATCCGATCATCAGAATCGGCAAGGCGGCGGCTGCCCGAGCGGCCTCGATCCCGGGGCCCAGCGCGAGGAGGATCATAGGCAGCGCGAGCGCGAAGCCGAGCTCGACGACGAAGCTTCCCGGCCAGATCCGTGCCTTGCAGATCGCGCATCGCCCTCTCAGAAAGAGATACGAGGCGATCGGGATGTTCTCCCACCAGCTGAGCACCCGCTCACAGCTCTCGCAGCGTGAGCGAGGGCCGCCAAGAGTGTTGTCGCTGCGAAGCCGGTAGGCGGTCGCCGCGACGTAGCTCCCGAGGGCCGCTCCGGTGGCGCCGAGCAGAAGAACGAGCACGGCGCCGACGGGATCGAAGCCCATGCCATCATGAAGAGAGCGAAAAAACTGCTCGAAGTTCATGTTGTGCCGCGTGTTATTGGTCCCATGAAACCACGCCGTCGTGGATCGCTCCGTGGGGTTCCTCGCTTGGACAGAGGATGTGGTAGCTCACTTCGTCGCTACGGATGGTGTAGGGGGATTGGGCCGAGGGGCAGCGCAGATCGGCCATCAATGCCGGCTCCAGCCGCCCGACCTCGGCTTCGTAGCGGTTCGCGCGGGCGAAATACAGCTCTTGCGCCGTGGCCAAGAGGTTCAGGCGCTGTCGGCACTCCACCTCGACACGGTCGCCGCGGGCCTCGACGACGCGCGGCCACGCGAGCAGCCAAACCGAGACGGCGCCGGCGAGGAGCAACGCCAGCTCGAGTAAGATGCTCTGAGTGCGTGTCAAGGAAGAAGGCTCCGTCCAATGAATGGGGGACTTCGACGGTGGATACCCCCATCATATCGAACGGTTCATTCCTGGGAAGTCGCTCCTGCTCCGGGTTCGGACAGCTCTTCCTCACGACGGCAATCGGTAACCGACCCCTTCGAGAACACGGACCGCGGCGCGGTAGTTGCCGAAGGGTGGCATGACGTAGGCGCCCACAACCCGCTCCTTGACCGCGTTGAGGGCCTCTTGGGCGACGGCGACTCCCTCGGCTCGCGCCGCCTTTCCACGGCCGACCTGCTCCATCCGCGAGAGGATCGCGTCGGGGATCTGCATGCCGGGCACCTCGTTGTGGAGGAAGGTGGCGTTCTTGAAGCTGGCCAAGGGCAGCAGGCCGACCATCACGGGCAGATCGAACGACGCGATGTCGTCGAGAAAGCGATGAATCAGCTTCGGCTCGTAGACAGGTTGAGTCATCACGAACTCCGCTCCCGCCAGCTTCTTCTCTTCGATGCGCCGAATCTCGCGATCGTAGTCGAGAGCGGCGGGCTCCGCTCCGCAACCGAGCACAAACGATGTGCGCGAACCGATTCCGCGCCCTGCCGGATCCACGCCGCGATTGAGGCCGGCGGCCAGCTTGAGCAGACCGATCGAATCGACGTCGTAAACAGCGCTGGCGTTCGGGTAGTCCCCCACCTTGGGCGGATCGCCGGTGATGATGATGAGATTGTGCAAGCCGGAGACCGATCCGCCCAGCAGATCGGACTGCAGGCGTAGCAGATTGCGATCTCTCGAGCAGACGTGCAGGATCGTGGGGAGCCCGACCTGCTCTTCGATCACGCTCGCCAGAACCGAGTTCGACACGCGCACCGTCGCCCGAGGCCCATCGGCGATGTTCACCGCGTCACAGCCGGAGGACTGAAGCAGCCGCGCCGCCGCCAGGGCCGGCTCCATGTCGAGGCCAAAGGGGGAGCTGATCTCGACACTGAAGCAGAAGGTCGAGGGATCGATCTTCCCGGGCTCGGGACCACGAACCCGCGTCTGAAAGACCCGCTCGATCTTGGCGCCCAAAGCGGAACGTTCGGCTAATGGCAGGGGATCCTGCTCCTGCGAGTTCTCTTCTGCGGGCGGCGGGCTCTTCTCCACGACCTCGATTCGTCTCCCCCCCATCATTCGTGCGGCCCCCACCGCGTGACGAATGTGCTCCGGCGTGGTGCCGCAGCACCCGCCGACCATCGCGACGCCGATCTTGAGGCAACGCCGCAGATACTCTGTGAAGTACTCCGGCGTGACCATGTAGAGGAGCCGCTCATCGACCTTGCGCGGGTATCCGGCGTTCGGCTGAACGCTCACCGGCAGCCCCCGCTCGACCATGCGTCCCGCCAGCTCGAAGCTCAGCTGCGGGCCTTCCATGCAGTTGCAGCCCACGGCGTCGGCGCCCCATTCGCGGAGCAGGTCGACCACTCTCTCGGGATCGGCTCCGTCGCCCGTCTTTCCGTCCTCGTCGAACGCCATCTGGGCAACAATCGGCAGGCTAGTGGTCGCTCGGACCGCTTTCAGGGCGATTCTCATCTCGGAGAGCAGGCGGAAGGTCTCGAGAACGATCAGGTCGGCTCCCGCGCCAGCGAGGGCGACCGCCTGCTCCTCGATCGATTCGCGCAGCTCGTCGAGCTCGGCATCGGTCGAAACGGAGGGCACGCGACCGGTCGGTCCGATCGCACCGGCCACCCAGGCGCGGCCCGATGAGCACTCCTGGGCGATCTCGACCGCCGCCGCGTTGATCTCGTTCACCTTGCTCTCGATACCCGATCGCCGCAGGCGGAGTCGATTCGCCCCAAAGGTGTTGGTCTCGATCACCTCGGCGCCCGCGTCGAGGTACTCGAGGTGGACCTGTCTGATCAACTTCGGCCTGGATAGGCAGAGCTCTTCGAAGACCTGATTGAGGAAGATGCCGCGGTCGTAGAGCATCGTCCCCATCGCGCCGTCCCAGAGGATGGGGC
>CAZFNT010000480.1:0-3651 GCA_964520315.1 uncultured Gemmatimonadota bacterium | reverse complement strand
GGTCGAAGCGAATTGCTGGATGGCGAGCGCCTCGAGTGACGAGCTGACGCACGAGAGTGGCGAGATTGCGGCTAGCGTCGCCCTCGTCCAAGAGATCCGGGAACAGGATCGGCTGATCCTCTCCAGTTTCGAGAGAGTGCGCCGGCAGCTCCAGAACGAAGGAGCCAAGGTGCAGCAGGGTCGCCGCACGCTCCAGAGCTATCGCCCGGGTCGAACGAGCGACGGCTGCGCGGTGATCGACCGCACCGGTTGACCCCCGCGGACCGCGCAGGGATAGCTAGCACTCTTGGCATCCCATCTGCGGCGCCAAAAAGCACTAGATATTCCGGCGCGACCCTAAAGTCCCCGGCCCTCGATCCGATCTCTCGTAGCAGGTGCACCAATCCGTCCGGCCCATTCCAAAGCAGGCCGATCCCCCAGGAGAGATCCCATGCCGGCGACCCTCGTACTCATTCTGGTTCCGGGACTGAGTTCGCAGCACGTCTCCCGTCCGATAGCTTCGGGAGCCACCCAAAGCATGGCGCGGGGCTCTGTCGCGCCCGAGCCGCATCTCTCGCAGGCCGCTGCCCGAGCCGTTCTCCTCAAAGGCGTCACCAGAGAGGGAGATCGCGCGATCGCGCCCGATCTTCTCGCGATTGTCGATGAGGTCGATGGCGGAGGCAGCGAGCGTCTTCGTGTAGACGGCGCCGACGACATCGTGCATGAGTTGCGCGAACTCCTCTTGGCCGGCACCGGTCTCATCGCGGTCGATTGGGAGGACCCAAACGACGCTGATTGGTCCGAAATTGCGGCGGCACTTCCAGAGACGAATCTGATCGTGGTCGGGTACGGAGGTGGCGGTGAGGCGACCGCCTTTCTCGCGGCCGGCCCAGACATCTACCCCGGGGCCCGGGTCGACGCGACACTCGCGGATCTGCAACCGACCGTGCTCTCCCTGCTGCGAATCATACCCCCGCCCGGCCCGGTGATCGAGGGGCGCGCCTTGCATGAGATCTGTCGCGACACCTACCTCAACGACGACGAACAAGCAGAGGTTATCGAACATCTGCGAGCGGTCGGCTACGTCGAGTAGTCGACGCCGACAATGGAGACTCAGCGATGAAATGCACCGCAGATGCCCCAGTGATCATGCTGGGCTGCCAGCGATCGGGCACAACCCTGATGGCTCAGATCTTGGGCGCTCATCCGAATGGTGGATTCGGTTCCGAGCTGGGTGTGATCCGCTTTGCATTGATTTGGTTCCGCGCTCAATGTCGTTCGACCGCCGCATTTCGCAATCTGCGCATCGTGGAGTACTTACACGCCTTCAGACGGGTCGGCGGCGAGAAGGGGCCGGAATCGCATCGAAGAATCCTCGCCAATGTCGAGCAGGTGCTCTCTCGATACCTGCGAGATGGTTCATTGGAGCGTTGGGCAGACGCGGGAGATGTAGACACATTCATCCGTTCTCTCTGCTTCGACGCCCACATGCTGAACGTTCCCAACCCCACCTTTTGGGGGGACAAGTACCCAGAACACATATTCGCAATCGACGAGATCGAGACCGTATTTCCATCCGCCCGCTACATCTTCCTTCATCGCCACCCATACGACGTAATGGAATCGCTGTTTCGCCACCGCAACACCCGGCGCGGGTTCACCGGAAGTCTGCGTTTCAACATGGCGGACTGTAGAGACCAGTGGGTCGGTTGGAACGAGATATGGAATGAAGCCAAAGAGGAGATTGCGGCGGACCGGTTGATCGAAGTTTCCTTCGAGGCACTTGTCACCGAGCCCAAAGCAACATTGCAGAAGGTATCCGCCTTTCTTGATGCGCCGCTGCTCGAGTCTCCAGAGGTGCGAAGCCTCGTCGCACGCGTCGATCCCGCACAATTCGGAAAATGGCGTTCGATGCCCCATGCCCGTCTTGTCGCCAAGTGTCCGCACACAGATCGTTTCGAGGATATGTGTCGCGAATACGATTACGGGATTGAAATCGAAGAGGGTGTTCTTGATTCCGTACATCCAGAAGAGCCGATGCGCCGGCCCGAGCGGGCCCAGACGCCACCGCCGCTTCCTCAGCCCGCGCCTGATTTCGTAGCGGAACCCGAGCCGGAGATTCAGCCCTCTCCCCGTCATGATGAGCTCCGCGAGTTTGTCGCCGAAGAGGCGACGCCCCCTGCCCTGCCACCCCCGCCCGAGGCACTCTGCGGTCCGTCTCCATCGATCGAACGAATCACGCACTCAGGCCGCGAGCACCCGCGACCCAAGCTGCTCGTCATAGGACTCGACGGCATGACGCCCAGCCTGCTCTTCGAAGAGCTCGCGCGTCTCGAGAACTTCAAGGCGCTGATCGAGAGCGGTGTACACGGCGAGCTGGCGAGCGTGTCGCCGCCGATGAGCGGCTGCGCATGGCCTTCGTTTTTCACCGGCCTCGAGCCAAAGCGGCATGGATTCGACGAGAATCAGCGACGATTCGAAGATATGAGCTACGCGGACGTGAAGGTGCCGAAGCTCTGGGATTTCCTCAATCGCGCCGGCATTTCGACCGGATTCCACAACATGCCCTTGGCGTATCAGATGAGCCCCATGCGCGGCTACATCGTGCCGGGGCGCTTCGCGCCGTTGCAGCGCATGACTCCCGAAGTTCGGGGCACCTTGCAGGGCTACCGAGCCCATCCTCGAATCGCGCCGCAGTGCACTCCGGAGTTCTTGCGAGAACAGTGGGAGACCGATCGGCAATGCGTCCACTTCTGGGAGAAGCTCGTCCGCGAGCACCCCACCGATCTAGCGACGATCGTGCTCTACACCTCCGACAATGTAGGCCATTGGTTCTGGGACGACCCGAGCGCACTGCACGATTCGTACGGGCTGCTCGATAGCCTGGTCGGGCGCATCATGAACTCCGTCGAAGCCGACAATGTGATCATCATGAGCGACCACGGCATGAACGGCAAGGAGGAGCCCGGCACCGAGGAGTTCCGAAAAGTGTTGTCCGACAAGGGCGAAACCGTGCATCATGAGATGCAGGGCTGGCACCAGAAGAACGGGATCTTCATCGCATCGGGATCGAGCTTCGCTCCGAGCGAGAACCAACGTCCATTGAGCCTGATCGATCTGACGCCGGTGATGCTCCGCGTATTCGGGGTCGAAACGCCGGAGACCACGCACTTCGATGGGAGCGTGCCGGATTGGCTCTTCCGCGAAGCGGCTGTGGAGATGGCGGTCGGTGACGCCGTGTAGTTTCTACTCGATCTGAATCCCCGGCAACTGCCTTGCGACGACGAGCTTCCAGCTTTGGCGGTCGGTGCCTGGCTCGAAGGTGTCGAGCCCTGTTTGCAGTATCGACTGGGCACCGACAAGGTCGCCCACGTGGAAACGGGCAACACCGAGCCCAAGCATTGTCTCTCGGCTCGTTGGGTCGAGACGGAACGCTTCCTCGAACTCTTCCACGGCTTCGTTCCAACGCTCCAGACGGACGAGCGCGTACCCCCGTGCCTGGCGATGCGCAGGGTCGAGAGGCTCGCGATCCGAGAGGGCGCGGTAGAGCTCGACCGCCTGCCGGTAGCGATGAGAGGCGAGCGCTCGGGTCGCCCGCAAGCTGAGCTCGCTCAGAGAGAGATCGTCGAAGGGGGCGACAGTCGGCGATCGCCCTTCGTCGATTCCCGCCGA
>CAZFNT010000479.1:0-3672 GCA_964520315.1 uncultured Gemmatimonadota bacterium | reverse complement strand
CGCGTCCCCCCGACGCGTGTGGATCGCCAAGCCCCGCGCGCGGGATTCTCTTTCGAGCGCCCGAATCGCGCCGCCGCCACGTTCTCCAGCGGTCTCGCCGATGGCGATCGTCACCGGCGCGTGCGTCATGATCGCCTGGGCTTCTTCGATCACCGCCCTCGCCTCGGCACCTCGAGCGCCGACCGAAACGAGCTCCGCCGCGGCTGAGGGAGCCAGGCCCCGCCAGTCCACTGATACCGGCAGCCCCTCCCCCTCCAAGACACGCAAGCGCTCGATGGCCGAGAAGAGAAAGCGGTCGAGGGGCACCTTCGGCAACTCGATCGACACCTTCGCAGTCGTGTCCCCCAGTCTTCTCGCCAGAGCCTCGATAAGCCCCATGCGGCGGGGACCAAGGTCCAGCACGTGGCGGAAAACGATCCGCGTCCGGTCGCTCAGACACTCAGGCAGAGGCGCATCGAAGGCGAGCGCCCTGAGCGCGGCCCGGTAGCGCATGCCGGCGTCGACCAGAGATCTCTCCCACAAGAGCGACTCCAGATCGCCCCTCAGATCGGCGAGATAGCGCAGTCGCTCCGATGCAGCTCCCGCCGGCAATCCGGACATCGCACGAACCAGCTCTTCCCGCTCGAGCAACCCGAGCTCTCGCAGCGCAGCCGAAGCCGCCCGCCGATAGCCCCGAGTCCGCGCCGACGCGGAATCGGATCGTGGCGCCGATCGCTTCTCCATCAGTCCCCCGACGAGATAGCGAAGGGTCGGCTCGCTCACGACGGCGCATTCGCGAAGCAGGGGCGCGGCGATGCCGGTCTCGAGCTCCGCGACCGTCATCCAGCTCGACGCATCGATCGCGGTGGCCTCGCCGGGAGCTCTTCCCAGCTCACCATCGAGCGCCGCCTCCACACGATCGGCGTCGGGCAACACGATCAGCTCGCCGGAGCTCCAGCGTCGAGTTACCAGCTCACCTCTCCCTGAAGGGTCGGAGGCGTATGAGCCGTTGCCCGCAAATACTCATCCATCGTCTTCACCGCCTTGGCCCGGGTGCCCTCGTCGTCCCCTTGTAGAGGGCGAAGGCGACGGGCGAGCTCGTGGGCACCGTGGATGTAGAGCCAGGTGGAAAGGTGATTTCGCCGCCCGTGGAATACAAAGCTCTCGAGCGGAATGAGCGCGAGCTGATCTCGTAGCGAACGCACGTCTTGCGCCCGCCGAATCTCCACGCCATGCGAATCGCGGAAGACGAAATCGCCGAAACCGTAGAAGTCGAGCATGATTCGCCGCAGCTCCAAGAGCCAGTCCTCCGACGACTTCGACAGGTAGAAGGCCGCGAGATCGTCGATCCCCGCCGGAGGCTGCTTCGCATTGGAGTGGATGATCAGAGGAATGGTCGGACGCAGCACCCGCACTACGCCGCCCAGCCAAAGCCCCGCGTCGGGCTGCACTTCCGAGCCCACCGGGAACTGCAGATCGGCTATCACACCGATGAGGTACGGGGAGTAGCGCCCGAGAATCAGAAGCCCCTGCTCATAGGTTTCGGCCAGGAGGATTCTCGGACGGTGATCGAGGAATCGCCAGAACGACTCCTCGGGCACCCCCACGGGCACGAGCTCTCGGGTTCGAATCAAGAGCTCGTTGTAGATCATCGGCAGGAACATGCTGTAGAGAGCCGGCTCATCTTCGACGAGCACCAGCGCCGGAATGCCGCGGCCCAGATCGTGGACCGCCGAGCGCTCGTCCTGCACCAGCCAGATCAGCGATGCCAGCGACTCCAGCGATCCGCCCCACACACCGACCAAATCGACGAGATCCCGCTCTTCGATCTGCACGGTAGAGAGCCGCCCCTCGGTCTCGGCCACCATCAGCAGAATCGCGCACCCCGGGAGCCTCTTTCGAACGTCCGCGGCGATTCCGGAGGCGTCCGCCCCCATGAACTCTCGATCGAGAACGAAGAGCTGCTCGCTCACTACCTTCGATCCCCGCCGGCGCCGATCGGTTTCGGCCAGCTCGATCAGCGATTCCGCCTGGGTACCGGCCACGACTTCGGGGAATCGCAACCCGCCGGGCAGCCCGTCCGGGCGCGGCTCGGCATCGTCGACCGCACGCGCTGCCTCCACCAGAGCATAGCCCCGAAAGAGACTACCGACGAAGTACACGCGGTCGAAGCGTCGCTGGCGCTCCACATCCGCGCCCCCGGCGAGCACCGCCTCTCGTTCAGGATGGGGCACGCCCGCGCTGACGGCCCGCGTCTCTCGCATGCGGTTCGACAAAAAGGGGTCCTCCGGGCGCATGGCCTTCACCTGAGCTCAGGGCTACCATACTCCATCATGCCCCAGCTCCGTCTTCTGGTGTCGAGGAACGCGGGCCGGTTGGGGGGCCGGGCGTTGGTACTCGGTCTGCTCTTCCTGTCGGTACGCCTGCCGGTGGCCCTGTCGAGCCCGCGTGTCGTGGAGCCGGAGGAGCTCTACATCGGCACGATCGGCCGCGAGATCCTTTTGGGCGACTATCCTTGCGGCTTATTCGAGCTGCAGTACGGGCATCATGATTTCGGCTCCCTGGTCAATGGTGTGCTCGCCGCCGGCCTCTTCTCCTTGCTGGGCTCCAGCGCGCTTGTGCTGCAAATCCTGGCGCTCGTTTTCGCGCTGATCGCCTACTTGGCATCTATCGGGATTGCGCGACACTTGGGCGGAGTGAAAGCGGGGCGAGTCGCTGCACTTCTCCTGCTTCTCCCCCCGCCTCTTCTTGTGCGCGCCTCTCTGAGCGCCCAAGGCAACCACGGGGAAGCGATCGCGTTCGCGGCGGTGGCCCTGCTGGCGACGCTTGGTTTGCTCCGGATTGGCGATATGGGGGCAGCGGGCGCGCCGGCGCGCCCACCGGTCTGGGCGAGGCTTGCGCTGATCGGGGTCGTACTCGGCGCGGGTGTCAGCTACTACTTCGGTTTCTTGCTAGCGGCCGCCGCGGTTCTCGCGCTGCTGCTGGGAGCTCGTCCTTCGCCGATCCTCGGGCGCAAGGGGCTTTGTCTGCTGGTGGGATTCGCGCTGGGCACCGCTCCGTGGGTTTACTCGGCCGTCGCGGTGGGGCAAGCGAGTCTGGATCGACCGCTCTCGGCCACCAGAGCGGCGCTGGGAATGGCGCGTTCCTCCGACTCGGCGCATATCAAGCCCTGGACGGACGTGCTGGAAGACACCGGGCACCACCTGCTCGAGCTTCTGGGCCGGGATCTGCCGGAGGCGTTCACTGCGCGATGGCCTGCTTCGAGCCCGGTCGGCGAGAATCTCACACGAGCGGGCAACTGGCGGGAGGACAAGCTGACCGCGGTCTTCCCCGAAGCCGGGGACAAGCCCCGAGCCGAGCGGCAGACCGACCTGCTTCAATCCCGCACGCCCGCGGGCCTCACCTGGTATCTGCTATGCGCCTTGGGCATCGTGGGTCTCGCGGTAACGGCGATTCCGGCGCGCCTTCCACCAGCCCGCATTCCGAATCCGCCGGGCCGCGCGATGACCATCGCCGCCCTTGTCCCCCTGGGCTTCCTCACAATCTTCGCCCTCGGGTACGCCCTCAGTCCCCTTGGTGTTACCGCGAAGACGCTGGCGCTCTACCCCGGTGACGAGTATTTGCCGTACCGATACTTGGCGCCGGCTGTGTGGATGTTGGTGCTCGGAGCCGGCGTCGCGATCGGCAAGGCAC
>CAZFNT010000478.1:0-3684 GCA_964520315.1 uncultured Gemmatimonadota bacterium | reverse complement strand
TAGCGCGCCTCATTGCCGCGGCCGCCGCGGAAGTGAAGCTCGCCGCCCTGCGCGACCACACCCGCCGTCGTCTGCAACAGCTCGGTCACATTGTTGATCGGCATCTGCGCGATCGTCTCGGAGCTCACGGTGCGCAACGAGCTGGTGACATCTCTTTGGATGAGCGCGCGCGTCGCCACTACCTCGGTCTGGAACTCATCCGACTCGATCACCGTGGACAGAAGCTCGAAGGTCACGGGCGTGTTGCGGTCACTGAACACCTTGACGCCGGTCTGGCGTTGAGCCGTGAACCCCATCGACTCGGCGCGAACATCGTAAGAGCCGGGAGGAACGTTCAGGATGAAGAACTTCCCCTTCTCGTCGGTCATGGCGCCGAGGTGGGTATCCTCGACGATCACGTTCGCGTACTGCATCGGATCCCCGGTCTCTTTGTCGAGGACCTTGCCCGTGATCTTTCCCGTGACACCCGCCAATGCCGGGGAACCGAGAGTGAGAAGAGCGAGGGCGGGAAGAAGCAGGAGGAGACGGAATCTACGCACGGGGTCCACTCCCTTCGGCGGGGAACAGTTGCCGAGGCTGGAACAATGGGCCGGAGAGACGGAGGGGGACGGGCGACCGCTGATTCATGGACAAGGACAACTTCGGGGTCGCGAAGGCGAGACGGCAACCGAGCGCTCTAGGGTCAGAATAGACACGTAATCGCCCAGTTGTCAAGCAGCGTGGCGGCATGTAGCGGTCCTGCGGGCCCGTGGCCCGTTGAGCGGAGCAGTGCTCCAGTACGGAGCGTGCCGTAAATAACGCGCCCTCGGCCAGAGCCCGCTTCAGGAGGTACGTGCAACCGCCGTTTTCGGGCCGACCAACCGCCAGCGCGCTCAAGATCGCGGCGAGTATAGAGACCTTGGACCTGAATGGGGGGGTTTTCTGGATCGTTGCTCCCGGCGGGATCTCATCACGCCGGAAGAGCCTCGCGCCTGCCCGCCTGACGCCGCCGAATGTGCTCCAAATCGTCTTTCGGGATCGCTTCGATTAGAGCCCGCGTGTACTCGACCTCGGGAGATGCGTAGAGCTGCTCCGCGGGGCCGATCTCGACGATCTTGCCCTCCCGCATTACCGCCATCGAGTCCGACATGAACTTCACGACCGAGAGATCGTGTGAGATGAAAATGTAGGTCAGACCCCGCTTCTGCTGCAGCTCCTTGAGCAGATTCAGCACCTGGGCCTGGACCGAAACATCGAGCGCGCTCACCGATTCGTCGCAGACGATGAACGAGGGCTCGAGCGAGAGAGTGCGGGCGATGCAGATCCGCTGGCGCTGCCCGCCGGAGAACTCGTGAGGGAAACGGCGGAGGTGCTCCGGAATCAGGCCCACCTCTTCGAGGAGCGCGGCCGCGCGGTCCCTGCGATCTCGCTTCGAAGTGCCGATACCGTGAACCAGCATCGGCTCGGTCACGGCCTGCTCGACGGTCAGACGCGGATTGAGCGAAGAGTAGGGATCCTGGAAAATGATCTGGAGCCGCCTCCGTATCGCTTGCATCCGCGCGCCGGTCAGAGTCCCCAGGTCTCGACCCTCGAAAACCACCCTGCCGGCGGTCGGCTCCAAGAGCCGCAAGATCGCTCGCCCCGTCGTCGTCTTTCCGCAGCCGGATTCCCCCACCAAACCCAGAGTGCGTCCCCGGGGAACATCGAAACCGATCCCGTCCACGGCCTTGATCTGCCCGCTGACACGGCCAAGTAGCCCCTTGCGGACCGGGAACCAGACCCGAAGGTCCCGAACCGAGAGAATCGTCTCCGGCGTCTCTTCGTCGCCTCTGCGCAACTCACGCATCAGCTCCTTCAAGCGCTCTTCACCGACTGGCTTCTCGCGCATCCGGAACTCGCCCCCCTCTTCCCATGTCTCCAGGAAATCCCCGACGGTCGGGAGGATCGTGTACGGCGTGTCGAGGCGGGGGCGACAGGCCAGAAGCCCTTTGGTATAGGGATGGCGAGGGCTCTCGAAGACCGATAGCACGTCGCCGTACTCCACGATCTTGCCCCGATACATGACGCAGACTCTGTCGGCGATCTCGGCGATAACGCCCAGGTCGTGCGTGATGAAGAGAATCGACATGCCTCGCGTGTCGCGCAGGTGGCGCAAGAGGTCGAGGATCTGCGCCTGGATCGTCACGTCGAGTGCGGTGGTCGGCTCGTCGGCGATCAGGAGCTTCGGATTGCAGGAGAGCGCCATGGCGATCATGACGCGCTGCTTCTGCCCCCCGCTGAGCTCGTGGGGATAGCTGTCGATGCGACTCGCGGGATCGGGGATCCCCACCTCGTCGAAGAGCTCGATCGTACGGCCGCGGGCCTGGTTCTTCGATGCCCCTTCGTGGAGCCGAATCGCCTCGGCGACCTGGTCTCCCACGGTGAAGACCGGATTGAGCGATGTCATCGGCTCCTGGAAGATCATGGCGATGTCGCGCCCGCGGATGCTGCACATCTGCTCCTTGGAAAAAGAGAGCAAGCTCTTCCCGAGAAGCGAGATGCTCCCGTCCGGAATCTCGGCGGTGAGCTCGGGCAGAAGGCGCATCACTGAGAGCGAAGTGACCGACTTGCCGGAACCGGACTCGCCGACCAAACCCAAGGTCTCGCCGCGCCGGGTCTCCAGCGATATGCCATCGACCGCTTTCACGGTCCCCTCTTCTGTGTGGAAGTAGGTCTTCAAGCCTTCAATGGAGAGGATTGTATCGGGCATCTGGGACTCGCGGTTGGGGCGATCGGCGGTACGCGATCGAAGAAGACTACTCTGTCACGGATCGGCGGTGGAGCCCGCGCTCCCGTACCGCCTGGCCGCGATGTCGGCGATCGACCGGGTGTCTCGGTCCGAGAGCACCAGCGGCTCGAAGCGAATCGCATGCTCCTCTTCGAAGGCCTCGATGACTTGGTGGAGAGTGAGGGAGTGCGCGGGCGCGTCGCTCGACACCAGAGCCGCCTCGCCCGAAGCGAGAAAGGCCCCCAGCTCGGCTGGTCCCGCGGGAGATATGGTGCCCTGCATCAGGATTCCCCCCCGCACTCTCTTCTGCGCACTCCCCAACACCTTTTCCCTCGAAGCCACCAGCTCGTGCGGGTGAACTTCGGAGCCGCAGCTAGCGCCATCCCCGCCCCGCTCGACGCGAATCGACTCTGTTGGAGGTCCACAGGGCACTCCGGCCGCCCGCAACGCCCTGCTCATGGTCCGTGCGACGAAGATGTACGGCGGCTTCAATCCATCATCCCAATCGCGATAGGGGCGAGGCACTACACAGGCATACGAGATGTCGGCGCCGTGAAGAACCGCCTTCCCCCCTGTCGGTCTGCGTATCACGCGCAGCCCCGCCACTTCGATCCGCTTCATGTTGAGCAAGCTCGGCGCCTGCGCGTATCCGAGCGAGATGGTCGGCCGATCCCATCGCCAGAGGTGCAGAATCGGCTCATCCCCCGGCCGCGCCGAATGGAGCAGGTGATCGTCGAGGGCCATCGCCTGCGCGCCATCTTGCGACTCCACCGAAAGTAGGCGCCAAACCTCGCGCTTCAATCGACCTCTTCCAGCTCTTCCGGAGAGGGGCAGGTGCAGAACAGATTCCGGTCACCCCAGGCGTCATCGACGCGACGCACGGGCGGCCAGAACTTGTGCTCTCGGGTCCATGGAGCCGGATAGGCCCCGCTCGCGCG
>CAZFNT010000477.1:0-3686 GCA_964520315.1 uncultured Gemmatimonadota bacterium | reverse complement strand
ATCCCGGGTGGGAAGCGCTGGCCGCTTCGGCCTATTTCGCTCCGAACGATTTCTGGCGACTGCGTTGGGTGGCCGCCGAGCTGCCTTCGGAGCTCACCGGGATCGACGCGCGGATCGTGATGTTGTTCGGTGGCGCGCTCCCCACCGGGTCGGTGGACGTGCTCTCGGCCTATGGGATCGTGCTCGACGCGGAGCAGGCGGGGCGGGTTGCGCCGGGGCGCACGACCTTTTTGAGTCCCTTGACGGCGGCGCTCGGGCCGGGAGCGGCCTGGGTGGCGCGGCGCCGGGGCTATCGGCATACGGTCGTCTGCCCCTCGGGCATCGATGATGCAACTCGGGCGGCACAACAGATTTATGGGACCGAGTTGATCGACGTGTCGGCGGTCGGGTATAGAGAGCTCCTGGAGCGGGTGGCCGAGCTGAGCGCCGATCCCGACGTTGCGGTGATCGCGCCCTACGAGAGCATGGCGGCCTACCGTTTTCACCACCGAGTCACGGGGGGGGCGATTCTGGGCACGATCGAGGGACCGATCGCGGCGGTCGTCTCGAGCGCCTGCGAGCCCGCCATCTTCGCGGCGGCGGATCGGGTGAAAGAGACCTATCCCGAGTCGCTCACGGTTGCGGTCGAGTCGGGTGAGGGTGGAGCTCTGTGGAAGGCGGCGCAGGGAGGCGAGGGATGTGATTCGCTGGTGCCGCTGAACCTGAATCTCGATCGCCTCGATCGGGTCGCGTGCATCGATCCGGCTCTGTGCGGCGTCGTGCGGGACTACTGCGTGCGGGAGCTCGGCTATCGGTGGGACGTGGGGCCCGGCGCGATCGCGAATCTGATAGCGGCGATTCAGGTGGGACGGGCCGAGGGGTTCGACGCGGACGATATCGTGATCGTCGTGGGCACCGATGGTGGCGACGGGAGCGGGGCGACGACCGGGAGCTCGGAGTGGAGGTCGCTCAGTGGGCTCAGGGAGCTCGACGACGAGGGTCTGGCCGATCTGACTCCCCCTTCGGTGAGGGAGCGGCTCTGGACGATGCGCAACACGTTTTGGCGTGAACTCGTGCCGAAAGAGGCGTTGAGGGCCCACCGGAGCGGCGACTTCTGGAGGGAAGCCGGGGCTTTGGAGGGTGAGGGGTCGGAGTGATCATGCACCCGACGCGCGCGTCATGCCCGCCTTGACCTCTTCGAGCTGAGTGAGCAGCGTGTCTCTTGAAACCCGGATCGCGCTCCCCGGCGGCACGATGGATCCCCGATCCCTGTTCCGGTCTCGCGCCAGGTCTCCCATCCCGAGCCCCACCAGGCGAAGGGGATGGTCGCGGCGAGGCCTCGCTGGAAGACGCTGCCCCGATCGACAGGCTCGGCAGCCGCGGATCTCGGAACCTGCGGGCAGCGGTTCCGGCGGCTCGAGCCTACCGGCGCAGCACCCCATCCGGATTGCTTGCCCCAAACATGAGACGAATTGGCTGCTTTTGGGGGGTGCTTGACGTAGAGTAGCCCCAACGTTGCCCTGAAGCGGCTGTATTTGGGGGCGCTCTTAGCGATCGGCCAAAGCAAATGAACTTCACCGGCAGAACCCACGAGCTGGCCCGGCTGGCAGAGATCGCGGATCGTCAGGGCCCGGCGCTCATTGTCGTGCACGGTCGGCGTCGCGTGGGCAAGACAACGCTGGTCGAGAGGGCCTTTTCGGGAAGAAGGCTGCTGAAAATCGAGGGGCTGGAAGGAAAGTCCGAAAGCGACCAGCGAGCCTCTGCCATCGAGCAGATCGCCCATTTCCTCGAGACCCCTGCTCTGGCGGCCGCGAAGACCTCTTCGTGGCGAGAGGTACTGCGCATTCTCACTGAGGCGCTACGCGAGGGAGAGCGCGTCCTCTTTCTGGAGGAATTCCAGTGGCTGGCCTGCTACCGCGCGGAGCTGATCAGCGAAATCAAGTTCTTTTGGGACAACGAGTGGTCGAAGATCCCGAATCTGGTCGTCATTATCTGCGGATCGTCACCATCGTTTCTGGTCGGCAAGGTGGTGCGCTCCAAGGCCCTCTACAGCCGCTCACTGCTCGAGCTACCTTTGAAGCCCTTTTCGCTGGAGGAGGTCGGGGAGTTTCTTGGACCCCGCCGCACCGCGCACGAGGCGCTGGATGCAATACTGTTGGTCGGCGGCATCCCGGAGTACCTCGGCTATTTGCGTGAGGGGAGTTCAATCTACCTGTCGCTGGCAAAGCACTCTTTTGTTCCGGGCGCCTATTTTCTCGGCGAGTACGAGCGGATTCTCATCAGCAGCATGTCCGAGAACGCACACTTTCGAACGACACTCGAACTCCTGAGCAACCGGCGCTTCGCGACTCGAGACGAGATTGCGGCCCATCTCGGCATTTCGTCGGGAAAGAACCTCACCGCATTGCTCGAAGATCTCGAGGCGTGTCATTTTATCTCCCGGGTCACACCCTATGACAAGCAGGCGTCGAGCAAGCTGGCCCGCTACGAGATCTCCGATCCTTATGTGCAGCTCTTTTCCCGCGCGATTCGGCCGATCGCGGCGGAAATCGAACAAGGGCGTTATGTCGACCACCCACAGCGCGCCCTGTCGCTGGCAAAGCTGAGCCAGTGGCTGGGCTACAGCTTCGAGCGCTACTGTCGCCACAATGCGCACCGGATTGCTCAGAAACTGGGCTTCGCGGCGGTCGAATACGCGGCCGGGCCCTTCTTCAACCGTGCCACCACCAAGACCGCCCCAGGTTTTCAGTTGGACCTGGTTTTCAATCGCGCGGATCGGGTCGTGACCGTGTGCGAAGTGAAATACACCGATAAGCCGATCACAATCTCGCAAGCTCGCCGTGCCGTGGAGGCGTGCGAAAAACTGGAGCTACCGAGGCGTTTCCGACTGGAGCGGGTCTTGATCGCCCCCGGGGGAGTGACGCCTGAGGTAGCATCGGGTTTGTTCTTTGATCGTATTCTGACGCTTGCCGAGCTCGTGCGGTGAGTCTGGCCCGCTCTTCAGCTGAAAGGTCCGCGGTAGAAGAGGAGGAATGGGACCGCGCAGTGGTCGTCGCGGTAGAGGTCTCTGTGGTAGGCGCCGGTGTGCCAATTGTCGTAAAGCCACGTGCCGCACTCGATCCGCTTGTAGTCCCAAACGCCGGGGGTGTCGAAGACGTGGATCAATGCGTCGTAGCCCTGGAAGACGATATCGGTGTCGCCGTCTTCGTCTAGATCGGCCAGAGATGCGGTGCAGATGGGATGTAAACACGGGAGTTACTTCTTCGCCGACCCTGATCAGAATTGACCCACCCGTTGAGATCAGGTGGGTGGGCGAGGGCTGCGCTGTTGCCGCTGGTAGTGGCCGCCGCGTTGAGCTGGGGATGGGCGGCAGGGGTGGTACCGCGACGAGGATCGGGGTGGATCTCCCCGCGTCCTCTTCTCGCTGGTCGTGTTGGAGCTGGATTCGGTGCGCCTGCGCGAGTGCGAAGCAGAGCACGACGAAGATGGCGTGAATCCGGACGCCCCTGGCGCTTCGTTGGCGACCCATCGAATGCGAGAAATCCTCTTGATGACTCGTTCCGCTCGGGTCAGGAGCGGCAGCACGAACTTTCGCTCGTCGATTCCCGCCTTGGAAAACCCAAGCGCGATCGGAATGTTCAGAATGTTCTTGGTCACCGCCTCCGGATCGACCGGAACATTGCGCCGCGGACCCTCGCGACGGTCGG
>CAZFNT010000476.1:0-3710 GCA_964520315.1 uncultured Gemmatimonadota bacterium | reverse complement strand
CACGCCGGCGTCGCCGTGGAGGCCGACGACCGCCCCGGCCTGGAACGTCTGTGCCACTCAAACTGAACCTTCTCGAGAACCCTGACTTCAGGTTCCTGAGTCACCACGACGCGAACCACCAGATCATCTTCTGGTCGGCGGCGCAGATCGGCAATCCAGGCTGGGCCGACACTTGGGTCTGGCGAGCCGATCGAGATTACGCCTGACGGTTTCCTCTACGCATTTCAAGGGCAAGCGTGGCAACCCGTGATTCCTCGCATGCTCGTCTATTCGGCGCCACCCTGGGTCGACTCCTGGTACGAGCTCCGGGCCCAATTCGCCAAGATCGACTCCGCCGGCTTCACGGGGATGATCATCTCGGGTTCGCCGTTCAGCCCCTCTGACCTCGACCCGCTCGGATTCCCGACCAAGCGGGGCTACTCCGCGTGCTCGACGAAGCCCACCAATTCGGCCTGACCGTTGTCGCACCACTCCCTCCGTGGCCGACATCCCATGGCAAGGACAACCAGGGAGGCAAGTGGTGGCCGGATGACATCGCCCACTGGATCTTGAACCAGCGACTAGTTCAGGATTGGGTGCGCTTCTTCTCTGATCATCCGGCCCTCGCGGGCTGGATCGTGGGCCAAGAGATGTCCAGCACCACCGTCGCCACCCACATCGAGGGATTCCCGATTCGCCACTGGATTCGGGCGGCCGAGGAAGGGACGACGTACGAGGCTTTCCGGCCCTTGATGGCCTATACGAGCAACTGGGCCTTCAAGTCGGACAGCTGGGGCGGCACGAGCGACCCCCGCGCTCGATTGAAGAAGATCGCGACCGCGGTCGATGTGATCTTGCCGAACCACTTTCCGATCCAGAATTGCTGTGGGAACTTCGAGAACAAGACCGCCGACATCACGCGCATCGCGGTCGATGCTGGATGAGCACGGCGAGAACAGCCTGGGGGACTGCCCGCCGCAGGCCCAGGAGCTAAGGCTCCGACTGCCCTCGCTCAATCAGGGAGGGTGGACGGCTCGACGGTCGCGGTGGGCGCATTCGAGCATTCGGGACTCCTTGAGATCTCGAACGGCGGGCCGGCTCTCAATACGACGATCTTCCGTAAGGCGGACGCATGATCGAGGTGTCGGAAGAGCCGCCGGGGGCTCGGCATCCCGCGGCGGCTCACCTGCTCCGGTCAGGGTAGATCGCAATCGACGATCGTGATGCAGGGAGGGCGCCCACTCAGCGGAATCCCACAATCGAATATGCCGTTCCAGACCAGACGCGACGCTGCGTCGATCGAAAGGCCGGGCCGATCGGGAACGATGTAACCGACGCCGACGATCCAACCGTAGCCCGGTTGATTCTCGGGCATCGGGCCGAAATCGATAACGCCGGTGGTCATCAGGAACCCCATGGGATTCGACTCTCCGCAACGGTAGAAGGCATCGGTGCGCAACAGATTGTCGGTAGGACCCTCGAGGTGGATGAAGGTGATGAGAGTGGCTGTATCCCCGGGGCAGAAGGCGTATTGCTCGGGCGTGTACCAGATCGGGCCGCCACCGCCCCACCATGTGTCCCAACACTCTCCTCCCTCGTCCCCTAGGCGACGGACCTCTTGAACCTCTTGGGTCACCGGTACAAATGAAATCGGTTCGCTCGTGCGTAGATCGATCTCTTCGCCAACAACCAGACCCGGCAGCGCTACGCCCGTGAGCACGGCGGTCGCCGCGGCGATCCACCGGTTGGGTGCTCCTTGCATGTTGAATCTCCTTCCGCGAGTTCGCGGCTTGTGATTTCGCTCGCCGAGCCTTGTGCGCGGCAGCTCTAGCGACAATCCAAATGCAACTTGCGGGCCAGCCACGCAAGTCGTTGGCATACACCACAATTGCCGGACGCAGCGGCGGGACCGCGCGATCTCTGCGCACCCCGACGGAGCTTGCGCAATATGTGCGCGTCGCGCTCTAGATCTCCAGCCGCGGAAAGCGCTCCTCGGCCAGCGCCTTCAGATAGGCCTCTATCTCCGCCGCCGAACCCAATTCGGCCACCTTGCCCGCCACCGCCTTCGCCTCGCTGAGCGTCACCGAGCGAATGACCTGTTTGATCTCCGGCAGCACCATCAGATTCGTCGAGAGCGAGTCGAAACCCATTCCCAGAAGGACCAGGGTCGCAAGTGGATCGCCGGCTAGCTCTCCGCAGATCCCCACATGCCGTTCTTTCGCCCGGGCCGCGTCGACCACCATGCCGAGCAGGCGCAAGACCGCGGGATGCAGGGGCTGGTAGAGGTAGTCGACCAAGGCGTTGTTGCGGTCGACCGCCAGCGTGTACTGCGTGAGGTCGTTCGTTCCGACAGAGAAGAAGTCGACTTCGGCCGCTAACCTCTCGGCGCAGAGCGCGGCCGAAGGCACCTCGATCATGACCCCGATCGGCGGATTCTCCCCGAACTCGATCCCTTCGGAGCGCAGCTCGTCCTTCACCGATTCGAGCACTTCCTTCGCCTGAAGCACCTCGGAGATGCCGCTGATCATGGGGAAGAGAATGTGCACATTGCCCACGGCCGCCGCGCGCAGCAAAGCCCTTAGCTGGGTGCGGAAGAGCGCATGATTGCCCAGACAGATCCGAATCGCTCGATACCCCAGGAAGGGATTCGATTCGGGAGCAAAGGGGCTGTCGGCCAGCTTGTCCCCCCCCATGTCGAAAGTGCGGATCACCACCGGATCGGGATGGATCGCACGAGCCACTTCGACATAGCTCTTGTACTGCATCTCTTCGCTCTCGAGTGGATCGGAGCCCAGCTCGAGGAAGAGAAACTCGGTTCGATAGAGCCCTATGCCGCGCGCACCGTGAGAGACAACCGATTCCACCTCTTCGGGGTACTCGATGTTCGCCGCGAGCTGCACCCTGTGGCCGTCGAGCGTCGATGCGTCGTGATCTCGGAGCGACTCCAACCCCTGGACGAAATCACGAAATCGTTTTCTTCGCTTCCCGAACTCTCTGCGCTGCTGCGTATCCGGTTCGATAATCACCGAACCGGCATGGCCGTCTAGCGCCAAGGTCATTCCAACCTCGACTTCGTCCATCAATCCGCGCACACCGACTACCGCCGGAATCTCCATCGAGCGTGCCAGCAGAGCCGCGTGCGCACCCTTCCCCCCGCTCGCCGTCGCGAAACCGAGAACCTTCTCGCGCGGCAAAGTCAGCGTCATGGACGGGGTCAGCTGCTCGGCCACCACAATGACCGGCTCACTCAGCTCCGTGAGATCGGGCGGAGTCAACCCGAGCAGCTCGTGGAGCACACGCTCCCGCACGTCGAGCACATCGGTCGAGCGCTCTTTGAAGTAAGGGTCGTCGAGCGCCGCGAAGCTCTTGATTATGTGGCGAGTCACCCGGGCGTAAGCGTACTCGACGATCTCCCGGCGCTCCCGGACCCGCTGCACAGTGTCTTCGACGAGGACCGGATCGTCGAGAAGGAGCAGATGGGATTCGATGATCCCCACGTACTCCCGCCCCACGCCGCTGGCCACCTGCTCCCGAATCGCCTCGAGATGCGCTCGGGTCGCCGCCCGCGCGCTGTGGAATCGCTCGATCTCCTCTTCGATCCGTTCCGGAGGAACCTGGCTGCGGGCGACCTTGCCCTGCCTGCCCAGAACAACGACCGCGGTGCCGATCGCGACTCCGGCCGACGCCGGGATGCCCTGCATTCTGACCGACACCCTTAGTACTCCCCGAAG
>CAZFNT010000475.1:0-3720 GCA_964520315.1 uncultured Gemmatimonadota bacterium | reverse complement strand
CCGGCATCGGCCCCTTGCTCTCTCGCCGCATCACCGGCGAGCTCTCCTCGCATATGCGCCCTCTGATCGGTCTCGCCTTCGCGTGGGGCGCCCTCTGGTACGCCGTCTTCGCAATCGTCCACCACCCGGCCCTTGCATTCATTTGTGTCGTCGTCGCGCACTTCGGTGGCAGCATCGTCTGGGTAGATTCGACAGTGCTGCTGCAGCGAATGGTTCCCGACGAATTCCCAGACAGGATTCGAGTAGGCCACACCTTTCGGGCCACCGGGCGCCTCGGAGTACGCGCGATAGTACGAGCCTCGATCGTCGGGGGCATTGTCGGAGACGAATAGGTAGCCAGAGCCGCTCAGGGCGTCGAATGTCGCCAACAGAGTTTCGTTCGCGTCGCCCACTCGACCGCGGTACAGATCGACCGATCCGTTTCTGCCGTTCATATCGTAGGCAATGACGATCTCGACCGCCGTCTCTCCCGGTCCCATCACGACTGGAATGTCGCTCCCCATCGGCACCCAGTTGGAGCCGACTTCGCGACCGGCGAGGGCGAGGAACTGGTGGTTCGAAATGTAGCTCAGACCCTTTTGAAGCGATCGCGACAGGTTTTCGAGAGTGAGGTCGGGCCAAACATAGACATGATTCCAACCGTAGTCGTAAGCGTCGTCGTGTGTGTCGCTGCCCGAGTAGGCGAATAGCTTGAGCCCGTCGAGCAGACGGTCTACCCACCATGCTGCGTGGCCGCCTTGGCCCGAAGTCTCCGAGCCTGACCAGATCTCGGCGCCTTGCAGTCCTCCCTCTCGCACACCTGTGAGCGCGAAGTCGGAGTTCGAAGTCAGAGCTCCTCCAAAGATCGGATCGAAGCATGGGTGGTTCATCAGCGAGAAGCCACCCTCGGCGCGAATGGCGGCGATATTGTCGAGCACGTCGTAGATCGGGTGGTAGCAGTAGCCGCCGCCGATGTCGGTTCCGCCCGCCTTCCAGCTCGTGATGAAATGCGCGCCCATATGGTTCACTCCGCCATCGAGCGCACAAATAATGTCGTTCAGATCGGGACAGCCAGAGCGCGGGCCGGACTCGCCGGAAGTGAGCTCGGCGTCGGGCACGATCAGCACGCCGCCCTCGGCGTTCAGCGCGGCGGCGTCGGCGGCGACCGCGTCGTACTCCGAGCTACTCTCGATGCAGTAGGAGTGACTGGTCGATGCGAACCAATCGGCGCCGAGGGCATCGAACTGGTTCTTGAGGCGGCTCAGGGGATTCTCGTCCCCCCAGTTGAGCGACTCCGCCTGGCAGGTGGGGCAGCCGCGCCAAAAACCGGCCTCGTCCTTGCAGTCGTGCACATGGAGATCGCCGGCGTACCAGGCGCCGGCTAGCGTTGTGGAGGGTCTGTCGCCACGACCTCCCGCGGGCAGAGGCAGGCGCGAGAAAGGTGCGAGCACCGAGATCCGATGGAAGGTCGTCGCGATGGCCGGCCGCCCGCTGGGATCGAGATAGCGGACCTCGAGCTCGAACGCGACCGAGTCGCCGGCGCGAGCTTCGAGCAGCGTCGAGAGATCCAGGTCGATCGGCACCAGGCCGGTGGGAGGCGACGCGCCGAGCCCAATGCCCTGAGCGAGTTGCTCACTCAGGAGCCGCAGCTCCTCGATCATCGCTGAGCGCGTAGCCGGGTCGAAAGCGCGGTGCGCATCCAGCGGAATTCGCCGATGGTTGTAACGCTTGCTGTCATGGGGCGGCACGAGCTCGAGAAGCCGATCGATCTCGCCGTAGAGCCCCCCGTCGCCCCCGAGAACCAGAGCGCATTCTTGCACGGCCCGAGCTCCACCCCCGGCGCGAACCCCGAGCGATTGGATCTTCACCCGACTCGAGGGCCGTCCATCGTGATAGATCTCGAGATGGCCCAGGAGAGGCTGCACTCGGCGAACTCCATCGGGAGCCCACACCCGCAGTCTCAGCTCCGAGGAAGCACTAGGCCACTGCGCCGCGATCTCTAGCCCCCTCCGCTCTTCGGCGATCGCACTCTCTCCATGGGCGACCGAAAAGCCGCCGCCCCATTCGAGCGCCCCGCCGACTAGCAGCGCAAGCCAGGGCGGGGAAACGAGAAGGTGGCGACGGAGGGAAAAGCGCATGTTGAGATCCTCTCGGTGATTGGCGCGGGCGCTCCATTCTAGCCTCCATTTGTGACGCATGAGCGGGTGGGGCGCACTAAGGGTCAGCGGAGATCTCGCCGCTCGTCAGGCTAGCAACAGCTCCATCGCGGTTGCCGCCGCTTCGATTCCGCTGTCGTCGACATCGAGATGCGTGAGAGCCCGGATCGTGCGCGGGCCGGTGGCCGTTACCCAGATGCCGGCGTCGCGAAGTCGGTCGACGATCTCCACCGCGTTTCGATCGGGGTCGCGGAAGTGTACGTACACCATATTCGTCTGCACGGCATCGAGATCGATCTCGATTCCTGGCAATGCCGTCCACGCCTCGGCGAGAAGGCGGGCGCGCGCATGGTCTTCCGCCAATCGATCGATATGGTGCTCCAGAGCGTGGATTCCGGCTGCCGCCAGAATGCCCGCCTGCCGCATGCCGCCCCCCAGACGTTTCCGAATTCGGTGCGCCCGCTCGATGAACTCTCGATCGCCCACCACGAGGCTCCCGACGGGGCAGCCCAGCCCCTTGCTCAGGCAGAGCGATACCGAATCGAAGGGCGCCACGATCCGCTCTACCGGTACGCCGAGGGCGACCGCCGCGTTGAAGCAGCGGGCGCCGTCCATGTGCAGGCCCAGGTTCGCGCGCCGGGCCAGGACGGCGATGCTCTCGAGTCGCTCGATCGGGTAGATCGTCCCCCCGGCGCGATTGTGGGTGTTTTCGAGCCAGATCAGTCGGGTTTCGGGGAAGTGGGACATTCCCCCGCCGGGCCGGATCGCTTCTTCCACGGCATCGGCAGTGAGCAAACCGTGGTCCCCGGGCAGACGCCACAGCGAAACCCCCGCCAGAGCGGCGAAACCGGCGGCCTCGTAGAGGAAGAGATGCGAAGTCTCTTCCAAGATCACTTCGTCTCCGGGCTGCGCATGAGATTGCAGGGCCACCTGGTTGGCCATGGTGCCCGAGGGGACGAAGAGGGCGGCTTCCTTGCCGAGTAATTCAGCCGCCATCGCCTGGAGTCGCAGCACGGTTGGATCGTCGCCGAACACGTCATCGCCAACCTCTGCGCGGGCGATCGCTTCGCGCATGGCTGGCGTCGGGCGGGTAACGGTGTCGGAACGCAGGTCGGCGATGCAGGGGGTCATGTGGCGCCTCTCGAGAGAAGATGGCGACCGGCTCTGGAATCAAAGCAGGCGTTGCACGAGCTCCGCCAGTCTAGCCGGAGCGTCTCGAAAAACCGATTGGCCGTCACCGACGAGCACCGCTTGGAGGTCGGGCAAGGCGGCCAGCAGCGCCACCGAGTCGAAGGCGGCGGCGCGATCGCTGAGCTTCTCGTCCGGCAGCAGGCTCAGAGAACCAGCCCGTTGCGCGCGAACCAAATCGCCCGTGATCAAGGTGTCGCCACCCGGAAGCAGGAAGGCCAGCTCGCCGGGGGCCTTGGAGCCGCGCATCCAGAGACAACGCACATCTTCGACCACCTCATCCGGCTCGAGCCACTGCGTCCCCACGATTGTGGCGAACTCGGCACGTTCCGATTCCAGCGCCGGTGCGGCAACCGCGGCGCCCCAGCGCGCGACGACGTCGGCCGTGGCGCGCACG
>CAZFNT010000474.1:0-3735 GCA_964520315.1 uncultured Gemmatimonadota bacterium | reverse complement strand
AAAGAGGCTACAGGGGACCCCGCTACCGGCTCTTCAACGCCATCAAGCGGGCCATGGACGGACGACTCGAGGCGATTCTTGAGCGGGGGGATCTGGGCCGGATCTGCGGCGCGGGGCGGAAGATCGCCGTGGTCGGTCCCTATGGGGAAGTGCTGCCGTGCGAGCCCTTGCAAGAGTCGGTGGGCAACCTGAGGGATCAGGGCTACGACCTGAGGCGCGTGCTGGCGGGCGAAGCGATGGGGTCGTTCGCCCAGAAGCACCTGGGGACCGGCAAGTGCCACTGCAACTGGGGGTGCGCCATCGGCAACGCCCTGGTTCGGGATCCCGGGTTCTATCCCGCCGTATGCCGGGAGTTGTTGACCGGTGTTCTGGGTGGAAAGAGGGCGACGCGGAATAGCCTCGCGTAATTACCGGCGCCTAGAGTCCCGGGATGTTCCCCCGTTTTCGTAGACACTTTTCTTATGCTGCTTTTGTTCCAAGGGTAGCTGACTTCTCGAATTCCCGTGGACTGACGCCCTTGCTCGCCCTGTAGTCTCGTGCTGCATGAGCCATTGGCCATTTGCGGTCTAGATGGGTGTCTCGGGTGGGGCGGAGGAGGAAGTGGCCCAATTCGTGCGCGATCGTGAAGCGGCGGCGGACTGAGGCGTCGGTGGCCTCAACCACACACACCGCAATCCCACCCTCTCGAAGAAGAAGACCCGAGAGCGCGTTGGACGCTCAACTGGTTCGCACTCCTCTATCGGTTCTAGCCGCTGCGTGTTTGAGTGCAGGACAACCTCGGAAGGGTCGGCTCGAACTCGAGCCCTCAAGAGGTTTCGAGCCCTTCGCGGAAAAGCTCCCGGATCTCGCGGACGTGGTCGTCACCGGTGTCGCCGCTCCACTGCGATGTCTCGACAGGAGTAAGCACTTCAACCTTGATGATGCCGGGCGTGAGGGCGTAGGTCCGATTCGGCAGACAGCGGTGGGCGTTGTGGATCAAGATCGGGACGATGGGAAGATTGGTGGCCAGGGCGATGTGAACAAAGCCCTTTTTGAAAGGTTGAAGTCGACCGTCGTCGCTTCGAGTTCCCTCGGGGGCGATCCAGGGGCTGATTCGATGGCGGCGGACGGTCTCGGTCATGCCGCGCAACGCCTCGATTGCGCCGGCGCGATCGGAGCGATCGATCCGCAGCATTCCCGAGAGCGCGTAGGCCTGACCAAAAAAGGGTATCCAGACGATCTCCTTCTTGCCAACGCCGCAGGCCCGAGGGGGCCAGAGAAGCATGCTGATCACCGTGTCGAGAGTGGAGCTGTGGTTGATGACGAAGATGGCCGGGACGGAGCTCCGCAATCGATCTCGACCCTCGATTTCGACCTGGATGCCGAGCACGACGAGGAGGAGAGGCGCGATGCAGTTCGCGTAGATCCCGGCCGCACGAAGGCGCTGTCCCCGCCACGGCAGAAGGAAGATGGCGAGGACTAGATAGATGCTGGCGCCGACGGCGAAGATGAGAAAGGCGAGGGCGAGCCGGCTCCAGCGGGATGCGAATCGGTAGGGGCGAGGAGGATCGACAGTAGGCATGAGGGAGTGTAGGAGATGACGCTCGGCGACCTCTGAAGAAGGGGCGGTGGAGCCGATGTCCAAATGCGACATTTCGACGACGAATATCTTCTCGATCGACGAGGGAATGCCGGCGCCTGGGGGCGGCGCCGTGGGACCCGGGTCGGCCAGCAGCACATCCATGCCCAGTCTAACCTTCAGTACGCACCTCTATCTCTCCTCGCCGTACATCCCGCCCGGGCAGAGAACATCTGGGAAGCGCTCGCGTAGGGCCGTCCGGGCCTCGTAGCACAAGTGGCAGGCGTCCGCGTATTCGGCCCGATGGGGTAGACCATGGCGCTCTACCAGGGCGGCCGGTCCCCCCTCCATCAGCGGCCCGAAGACCGGGTCTCCAGCCGGCTGGAATCGCGCCACGATGTCAACCAGGGAGAGCCGAAGCAGATTCCCCATGCTGAGACCCTGGCAGACATGCATGTTGCCCGCCGGATCGACATGCACCCTCCCCGGATCGTCGAGCAGCTCGTGGGGGCACTCGTCGAAGCGCTCCCAGGGGTGCGTAGGCACGTCGCCGGCCAGCATCTCCGCCGCGCGGCCCTTGAAGGCGATCGTGCCTCCTTCCACCGGTTCCCCCTTCTGCCGCTCGGGATCGGCCTCTTTCGATTCGGGCCGCGCACAAGCGATCGGATTCGCCGGAATGCCGAGCTTTTTCGCGGCGTCGAGGGCGATCCGCGCCTGCTCTTCGGCCGGTTCGTCACCGTGAAAGCCATCCGCGGATACCGACAAGCAGTCGACCACGCCGGCGAGAGGCTGCAGCCACTCCAGCGCGTCCTCCTCCGCCGTAGCCCAGTATCGATTGCTCACGATCCCGACCCGGTAGTCCATTTCATGGGCAAGGTGCGCCGCCCGCACGAGGATCGGGTAGTAGAGGAAGGGCTCGCCTCCCTCGATATAGATCGATTCCACTGTGCCCAGCTTCTTGCCCTCTTCGTAGATCCGGCGAATCATCGAGAGCGTCATCGTGCCCCGTCGCCGAGGGCTTCCCCACACGAAACAGTGGTCGCATTCGTAGTTGCAGGTGTTGGTCAGCAGCAGATGGAGTCCGGTCAGACTCATGATCTACATCCTCATGGAATCCAGGTGCGATGCCAGGCCTCGAAGACCATGAGACACCAAAAGAGATCGCGGAGGTCGCGCCTCCCCGAGCAGTGGATCTTCCAGAGAGATCGCATTCGCGCCAGGTCGAGATAGCGGGCGCTTCGGGAGCCGGGAGCGAGCAGCTCGTCCTCGATTCGCGGCCGCAGCTCGCCTCGGAGCCAGCGCGCCACGGGCGGTGAGAAGCCCTGTTTTCTGCGTCGAAGTGTCTCTTCGCCTACCCAAGGTAGCGCCACTTCTTTGAGCAACGCTTTCGTTTCCGCCCCAGAGAGCCACCACTCGCTAGGGCAACGCGCCGCGAACTCGAGGAGCCTATGATCGAGGAAAGGGGAGCGAACTTCGAGGGAGTGGGCCATGCTGGCCCGGTCCACCTTGACCAGTATGTCCTCGGGCAGCCAGAGGCGCATGTCGAGGTGTTGCGCGCGCGATATCGGATCGGCGGCGGAGTGCATATCTTCGAATGCGCGAACTACCGGCTCGGCGGTGTCGTAACCCCCCAGGCTTTGCCGAAGCTCGGGGCGCAAGATCGAGGCGAGACCGACGAACTTGAGCCGATCGGCTGAATGCGCCGAAGCCCGCTCCGGAGCCAGGCTCAGATTCGTGAGCAATGTCTTGGCCCGCAGCACCCGCGGAAGCCAATCCCACTTCGGAGCCAGCCGCGCGAGCGTGCCGAAGGCGGGCCCCCTCAGCGGCCCGGGCAGCAACCGGCGCAAACGGTCTTCGGTCCGCTCGAAGCGGTAGTGGCGGTAGCCGACAAAAGCCTCGTCGCCGCCGTCCCCCGAGAGCGCCACCGTCACGTGCTGTCGCGCCATCTTGCACAGATAGTATGTCGGCACCGCGGACGGATCCCCGAAGGGCTCGTCGAAATGCCAGCAGATCCGTTCGAGCGCCTCCACCGCGTCGGGTCGCACCACCATCTCCGACGCTTGCGCTCCCACCCGCCGGGCGAAGGCCCGCGCCGCTGGTAGCTCGTTCGCCTCCTCGGTGTCGAAACCGACCGACGCGGTTCTCACCGGCGCTTGCGAAGCCCGCGCCATCAACGC
>CAZFNT010000473.1:0-3742 GCA_964520315.1 uncultured Gemmatimonadota bacterium | reverse complement strand
AATGTGCCGCTCGATGGCGGCGCTGTCGCGGACGACACGCGTATTCGGGCGGCTCTGCCGACGATTCGGGCGTTGCGCGATGCTGGCGGCCGCCTGGTGCTCTGCTCGCACCTGGGGCGGCCGAAGGGCAAGGTGGTTCCGCAGATGAGCCTTCGCCCGGCGGCCGAGCGGTTGGCGACACTTATCGAGCATCCGGTTGCTTTCGCGGCGGATTGTGTCGGCGACGAAGTTAGGGCGGCCGCCGCCGCGTTGGGCGATGGCGATCTGCTGCTGCTGGAGAATCTTCGTTACCACGAAGGCGAGACCGACAACGATCCCGGCTTCGCTCGGGAGCTGGCGTCGCCCGCCGATCTCTTCGTGAACGACGCTTTCGGCACGGCCCACCGCGCCCATGCCTCTACGGCAGGGGTGACCGAACACCTTTCCCCATGCGTTTCCGGGCTGCTCCTGGAGAGGGAGCTGCGCTATTTGCACGGCGCGCTCGAGGCGCCGGCCTCGCCTTTTGTAGTGATCCTGGGTGGCGCGAAGATCAGTGGTAAGATCGAAGTGCTGACGAATCTGGCGGGGCAAGCCGACGTCATTCTAGTCGGCGGCGGAATGGTCTTCACTTTTCTAGCGGCCAAGGGGCTGCCTGTGGGTTCGTCACTGCTCGAAGAAGAGCGAATCGAGACCGCCAACGAGGTGATGAGCGCGGCGGAGAGTGCGGGTTGCAGGCTTCTCCTGCCTGTCGATTTCGTGATCGCCGATCGCTTCGCCGAAGATGCTTCCACGCAGACGATCGACGCCACGGGGGGTGTTCCCGGAGGCTGGATGGGGCTCGATATCGGTCCGCGGAGCGTCGAGCTTTTCGCGGGCGAAGTGTCGCGAGCGAAGACGGTGATCTGGAACGGACCGATGGGGGTCTTCGAGATGGCGTCCTTCCGCGAAGGCACGATGGCGTTGGCGAGGGCGATGGCCGCCGCGACCGATGCGGGCACCATCACGATCGTCGGTGGAGCCGACTCGACGGCGGCGCTCAATTTGGCGAATCTCAGCGACCGCATGACCCATGTGTCGACAGGCGGCGGGGCTTCTTTGGAGCTGCTCGAGGGCAGAACACTTCCGGGTGTCGCAGCACTCGACGACGCATGAGTCGACAAGCGAGGTAGAACCGATGCGCAGACCCTTCATTGCCGGCAACTGGAAGATGCACAAAACGATCGGAGAGTGCGTCCAGCTTGCGAAGTTGTTGAAAGTGAAGCTCGCCGATATCGAGGGCGTAGATGTCGCCGTCTGCCCGCCGTTTACGGCGATCGCGGCGACGGTCGAAGTGCTACGGGACAGCCGGATTCGCGTGGGGGGGCAGACGTGTCACGGCGAAGCGTCGGGGGCATTCACCGGTGAAATCTCGGCGGAGATGTTGGCCGATGCAGGGGCCGCATGTGTGATCCTGGGGCATTCGGAGAGACGACAGTATTTCGCCGAGACCGACGAGACGGTGAACCAGCGGCTGGCGGGCGCGCTGCGGGCGAGCTTGCGCCCGATCGTTTGCGTCGGCGAGACCTTGGAGCAGCGCGAGGCGGGCGAGACCTTCGAAGTAATCGAGCGGCAGGTGCGCGGGGGGCTCGCGGGCTTCTCGGCGGCCGAGCTCGGCGGTTTGACGCTGGCCTACGAGCCGGTCTGGGCCATCGGCACCGGCCTCACCGCGTCGCCGGAGCAGGCGCAAGAGGTCCACTCCTTCCTTCGCGGCCTTCTTGCGGAGCTTCTGGGGTCGAAGCTTGCGGCCGATACGCCGATCCAGTACGGGGGAAGCGTGAAGCCGGCCAATGTGTCGGAGCTGATGGTCTGTGACGACATCGACGGTGCGCTGGTGGGAGGGGCTGCACTCGACGCGGACTCCTTCTCGGCCATTGTTCACTTCTAACCCCAATCCACCACCCAATACGCCATGCGCCTCCTATCCTTCGTCACTCGCACCGACTTGATGCTCAACGTAGCCCCACTACGCCTGCGCTCAAATCGCTGCGCTTCCTCGACTAGGGCCAACATTCACACGGCGAATCGCGTATCGGGTGGCGGATTGGGGCCTGACCGGGGTTTCTCGGAGAGTTCAAGATGATTCTAGGTTTCCTGATTTTCGTGCACGTAGTGGTCTGTTTCTCACTCGTGGGAGTCGTGCTCCTTCAGTCCGGCAAGGGCGGCGGCTTGGCCGGCCTGGGTGGAGGAGGGGCGACCGCGGTCTTCGGCGGGCGCGGCGCCACCGATGTGCTGTCGAAGCTGACTCAAGGATTGGCGATCGGATACATGGTCCTTTCGCTGACGATCGCGCTGGCCGGCAGCGGTCTCGGGAGCAACGAAGGCTCGGTCATCGAGCGCCGGCGGGCCGATCTGGCCGTGCCGGCTACCGAGGTGCTCCAACAGCTCCAGGCGGACCAGATCGCCGAAGAGGTTGCGGGCGGAGAGGCCCTGGAGAGCGCGGCTCCGGAGGAGAGTGAAGAGGAGTAGTGACGAAGCGGCTCAGGAGAGCAGCTTCTCCGGGTTCAGGATCCCCGTGGGGTCGGCGCATTGCGCGGCTGCTCTGAGCAGGTCGACCCCCTTTGCTCCCACTTCTTCCTCGAACCACGGGCGGTGTTCGTAACCCACTGCGTGGTGATGAGTAATGGTGCCCCCGGCACGCAAAATCGCGCGCGATGCCGCGTCTTTGATCCGCTGCCACTGCGGCAGGGGATCGGTCTGATCGGCCCGTCCCATGAATGTGAAGTAGAGCGACGCGCCATCGGTGTAGAGGTGGCTGACGTGACAAAGGACGATCGCGGCCGAAGCACTCTCCTCAATTGCGCGGCGGAGCGCCTGCGTTACCGCGGCATAGAGCTCGGGCAGCCGGGACCAGCTCGTGCAGGTCTCTAGTGTGTCGACGAGAGCGCCGAGATCGAGCAGCTCGTCTCTGAGATAAGGGTGGGCGAAACGCTCCGAACGCCACTTTCTCGCGGGCGACGACCCCAGATCGACTCCACCCATGCTTCGAAGCACGCGACGGGTTTCGCGGGCCGCCGATTCGGTCGTCCCTTCCTCCCCTTCGAAGCTGAAGAGCATCAGGCAAGATCCCGGCAGCGAAACTCCTCTTCTCGAGAGAAGCGCTCTTCCCGCACGATGGACGAGCTTCTTCATCGGCGTTCCAGGAGGTGATAGCCGCAAGAAAAGCTCCGTCTCGGTCTCGTCTGATAGACGAATCACGGTCGGCCGGTGGGGACGCGCCGCGATCTCCCGCAGAGCGGCGCATCCCTCGGCGAAGGAGGGGAAGAGGTACGCGCGCACGGGGCACACCCGAGGGAGGGGTCGAAGGCGCAGGGTCACCTCTCGGATCACGCCGAGCCTGCCCTCCGAGCCAAGATAGAGCGAGGCGAGATCGGGGCCGGCGGCCGAAGCGGGAAAACCGCCGGCCCGAATGGTGTGCCGAGGTGCGTCGACCTCGAGCCCCACTACGAGGTCGTCGATCCTCCCGTTTCCGGTCGAAGCCTGGCCCGCCGACCGAGTCGCGACCCACCCCCCCACCGTCGAGAACTCGAACGACTGGGGAAAGTGCCCGAGCGTCAGACCGTGGCTCGCCAGCGCCGCCTCGAGGTCGGGACCGAAGATGCCGGCCTCGACGGTAGCGGTGCGCGAGGTGGGATCGACATCGAGCACGCGGCACAGTCGCGCCAGACTGAGGGTCAAGACCGGTCGATCGGTTTCTCCGTTGAGCGCTTCGACACCGCCGACGACA
>CAZFNT010000472.1:0-3743 GCA_964520315.1 uncultured Gemmatimonadota bacterium | reverse complement strand
AATACGGCCGTAGGCGACAACCGCGAAGAGCTCGGCGTCGAGCTCGCTGAGACGCGCGCGGAACTCTGGGCTCGACACCCGTTCCGGTTGGGCAACCTCGATTCCGAATCGATCGGCGGTGGCGGCGACCTCTGTGCGGCGGACCCTCTGCCCCCGACCTCGCCGTCGATCGGGCTGGGTAACCACCAGCGCGAGATCGTGGCCGGCGGCGACCAGCGCCTCGAGGGCCGGAACCGCGAAGCCCGGAGTTCCCATGAAGACGATGCGCACGGTGGGTCGGCCCTCAGGTTTTGGCGCGATACTCCCGGAGCAGCGCGCCCCGCTCGCTCGGCGCGAGATTGTCGATGAAGAGCTTGCCGTCCAGATGCTCTATCTCATGGCAGAAGGCCCTCGCGAGCAAACCCTCGCCCTCGATCTCGGTCTCTTCGCCCTCCATACTCATGGCGCTGATCGTGACCTTCATCGGTCGCTCGAAATCGGCCATCATGCCCGGCAGCGAGAGGCAGCCCTCTTCTCCGACCTGGCTCCCCTCTTGCGCGACGATTTCGGGATTGATCAGCACGAGAAGCTCTTCTTCCTTGGTACCCTTCACGAAGGCGAGATCGAAGATGGCGAAGCGTTGAGACACACCAACCTGGTTCGCCGCCAGCCCGACTCCGTCGGCGGAGTACATCGTATCGATCATGTCTTCGACCAGACGTTCCAGATCGGCATCGATCTCTTCCACCGGCTTGGTGGGAGTACGGAGCACCGGATCTCCGTATGTGCGAATCTCCAAGATGGCCATGGCGGTGCTCCTGAGTCTAGTTGGACCGTCGCGGCCCTTCAGTCGCCGTTCTGCTTCGCCTTGTAGATTTGCGAGACGTTGCTCTTCATCACGTCGATCTTCACCTTGTCGGACACCTTGAGCGCAACGATATCGCCCTTGACCGATGCGACCGTTCCGACGATGCCGCCACTGGTGACCACCTTGCTCCCCTTCTCGAGCCCCGCGATCAGCTGATCGTGCGCCTTTTGGCGTTTGCTCGCGGGGCGAATCAGCAAGAAGTAGAAGACGAGGAAGAGAAGCGCCAGCGGAGCGAACTGCACCAAAGGGCTTTGTGCGGCGGCCTCGGGCGGCGCGAGAAGGAAGGGGTTCATCGGGTTTCGTCGGTGTTCGGGGTTGCGGGGGACCGAAAGGGAAACGCGGATTGTAGACTCTGCCGACAATGCCCACAAGCGCGGAACCGGCTGCGGAAAGACCAAAGGCGATGACGCGAAACCCACATTTTCGGCGCCTCGGGAACCGGCACGACAACGCTCGCCGCCGCGCTCGCCACCCATCTGCGTTGCCCCCACTACGATACCGACGACCACTTCTGGATTCGCACCGATCCGCCCTTTCGGTCGATCCGAAACCGGAAGGAGCGGCAGAAGCTCTTGCGGGCGGATCTCTACGGCCGCGAAGCACGGTAGAGTGAACCCCAGGCACGGAGACCTTCCCTTGACCGTCGCCTCCCGGCATGTTCAGATTCCGGTCGTAGCGGCCATCGACCGAGAGACCTGGAGGTTAGAAATGAGCCGTATCGGATTTCGCCGTGCTCCCCTCGGGGCGATCGCATTCGCCATGGCCGTCGTTCACTCTTCGCCCGTCTCCGCCCAAATGGTCGGCGAGGGGACGGAAGAGTTCAAGTACGTTGGTTCGAACCGAGCTCGTGTGCCGATCCCCGATCAACTCCGATCTCCTGAGGGGCCGTGGATGGACGGCTGGTTCGCCGACGTCGGCGGGCCGCTGTGGTACTCACCGGAGAAGTACGAATTCGTCACTGGTGACACCGTCGCATTCGTCGAGTTCATCTTCCTCCAGGACAACAGCTCGCACGTCCTAAGGCGCGTCGAGAATGTGGTGGAAGCGACGATTCGATGCGGGGGTTCCGCTTTCCGGTCGGCCGGACTGTCTGGAAATCAACAAGTGACCGCAATTTGAAGGAAACTGTAGCGAACGCGGCGATCGTCGGTTCCGGTGGATTCATCGGTGCGCTGGCCCGCTATGGACTCACCGGGCTCGTGCACCGACAATTGCCTCATGCGACCTTTCCGTACGGGACCTTGGTGGTCAACCTCCTCGGCTGCCTCGCCATCGGGGCTTTGGCTGGACTCGCCGAATCTCGGCAACTCTTCGGTCCGGAGTTTCGCGCATTTGCTCTCATCGGGCTTCTCGGAGGATTCACGACGTTTTCGACCTTCGGGTACGAGACCTTCGCGATGATTCGGGACCACGATTTCCTGCGGGCGGCCGCCAATGTGGGCGTGCATCTCTTGCTTGGTTTGGTGCTGGTGTGGCTGGGGTACACAACGACAACTTCGAGGTAGTCCGACGATGACTCTGCCGAAAGAGGGCAAGCTGCTCCGCATCTTCGTCGGAGAGAACGACAAGCACGAGGGGCGGCCGCTGCACGAGTGGATCGTGCACAAGGCGCGGGAAGAGGGGTTGGCGGGAGCGACTGTGTTGCGCGGTCTCGAGGGTTTCGGTGCGCACAGTCGGCTACATACAACAAAGATACTGCGGCTCTCCAACGATCTGCCGCTGGTGGTCGAGATCGTCGACACCGAAGAGAAGATCGAGGCTTTTCTTCCGCTCGTCGACGGAGCGGTCGCGGAGGGGCTGGCCACGGTGGAGAAAGTGGAGGTACGCTTCTATCGACCGAGAGGGTAAAGGCGTCAGACCGATCGCGAGTTCGAAAAAGTGGAACCATGGAAATGTTGCCTCGTCGGTCGTGACGGCGGCTGGAAGGCGAGTGTCAGTCGTCCAACTCCTCTTTACTCTTCAGGTACCCCTCTGCACCATCGTTCGAATCTGTACTCGATTTCACCTTCGAGCTCAGGTGCGTTCGACTCTCGCCGCCGGAATCCGGCCGCGATCGGGTCGGGGAGCCAGGTATCGCAATTATGATCTCCGGCGACGCGGGTCCAGTGGAGGATGCGACACATGGGATCGGCGAAGGCGGCGCGGTAGATCTCGCCGCCACCGATGATAAAGACGCGGAGGATGTTGCTGGTGCGGAGCCGTTGCTGAGCATCGCCCAACGATCGGGCGGCCAGGATCCCTTTCGGAAGCTCGATGTCGGGGCGGCGGGTCAAGACGACGTTGAGGCGGCCGGACAAGGGACGGAAGCGGGTGGGGATGCTGTCCCAGGTCTTTCGGCCCATCACGACGGCGTTTTGGGCACCCTCGGGAACGCCGGGAGGGACTGAGCGCGTCAGCTTCTTGAAATGCGTCATGTCTTCTTTGAGATGCCAGGGGAGCTTGCCGTGGCGACCGATGCCGAGGCGATCGTCGGAAGCCACGACGATCTCGAGGATTGTGTCGGCCGGGTAGGCGGAGGGCGATGCAGTCATATGGCGATCGGGAAGCGGATGAAGGGCTCGTGCACGTAGCCGACCAGCTCGATGTCGTCGAAGGCGATCTGGGCGAGGGGTTTGCGTGCTATTCGCAGCGTCGGGAGCGGATGGGGTGTGCGGCGGAGCTGTTTCCTCACCCCTTCGATGTGGTTGAGATAGATATGGGCGTCGCCGAAAGTGTGGATGAAGAAGCCGGGGAACAGATCGCATTCGGCGGCGATTAGCATGGTGAGCAGGGCGTAGCTGGCGATGTTGAAGGGGACGCCGATGGCGAGATCGGCCGAGCGCTGGTAGAGCTGGCAGTCGAGGCGGCCATCGCCCGAGACGTAGAATTGGAAGAGCGCGTGGCAAGGAGGTAGGGC
>CAZFNT010000471.1:0-3745 GCA_964520315.1 uncultured Gemmatimonadota bacterium | reverse complement strand
TCCTCCACCCGCGTCGATCTCGTCTGGGGGGGGCAGATTCGCAAGCACAGCACCCGATCGGGCTGGCGGGGCCGCCAGTTCGACATGGCGCAGTGGTATCCGAAGGCCGCGGTCTACGACGCGGCGGGCTGGGATGTCGACCCCTATCGCCGCGGTGAGTTCTACGGCGAGTTTGGCTCCTTCCGCGTCACAATCGATGTGCCGGCTGACCACGTCGTCGCGGCGACCGGCCTGCCCACCGCCGGCGACCCCGGTTGGGACGACGCTCGCGCCCGCTTCGACGAAGAAAGTCCGCCGGAACGAGACCCCGACGAGCGCCGCAGCGTGACCTTCGAAGCGGAAGATGTCCACGATTTCGCCTGGTGCGCCTCGCCCGAGTTCGCCCTCATCGATACGACTTTTCATGAGATAGACATACACAGCTTCATCCGTTCTTCCGACGGCCACGCATGGCGCGACTCGGTGCATGTCTACGGAACGCGCGCGTTGGAATGGCTCGATCGCCTTGTCGGTCCCTACCCCTATTCGCAGCTCAGCCTCGTTCATGGCCTCGTGAGCGGCGGCATGGAGTACCCGATGCTCGTCATGGATGGGCGCGCGAGCGAGGGGCTGGTCCTCCACGAAGTCGGTCACATCTACTTCTACGCCATACTGGCCAACGACGAGACGGCCCACGCCTGGCTCGACGAGGGCTTTACCACCTGGCAGACCACCCGCTACCTGACCGAGCGCTACGGACCGGCCGGCAAGAGAGAGAAGATGAGCCGTTACGACTCGCTCCTCGGGCCGGAGGGGCTCTGGGAGCGGGGTCGCAGGCGGCACGCGGCGCGGCTGCGTCGCGGGCGGATGGAGCCGGTCGACACCCACTCCCACCAATTCGTCGAGGCCTACCGCGACATGGTGTACGGGCGGGCTTCCCTCTTTCTCGACCACCTCGAGAATCTGCTCGGGCGAGAGACCTTCGATCGGGGAATGCGGCTCTATTATGAGCGGTGGGCGCTCGACCATGTCACCGAGGACCGCTTTCGGGCGGCGATGGAAGATGCGTCGGGTCAGCCTTTGAAGGCGGTGTTCGATGCTTGGGTCCGGAAAATCGACGGCATCGACATGGCGATTGACGACGTGGCGGTCGAAGAGGAGCCGGACGGATCTTGGCGCAGCACCGTGACAGTAGAGCGGATCGGGGATATCGCCGTCCCCTTCGAACTCCATCTTCGAGGTGGAAAGGGGCGCGTGGGGGGCGACGAAGGCGATCCGGTGGTGATCGATGGCGCGGGTGAGGAGCGCGTCGTTGAGCTGAGTGTCGTGACCCGGGAGCGGCCCGATGCCTACATTCTCGATCCGCGCGGGGAGTTCGCCGATGTCGATCGCCGAAACGATCGATGGCCGCGGAAGACATCTTTCGGGATCGATTGGCCGGCGCATCATGAGCCCGCCGAAGGCGCCTATGCGCTGCGTTTTCGTCCTGGGGGCTGGCACAACGACATCGACGGCTACCGCGTAGGTGGCAATGCTCGATTGGGTTATGGTGGATGGTTCGATCAGAGCTTGATAGGCGCTTGGTGGTCGCGGGAGCGGGAGCGCTTCGATCTGCGCCTGCGTTTGGCGCTGCCTTCGCGGCGCTTCAAGGGTTGGGGGCGAGACGGCGCGCATCTCTTCTCGGTCGAGAATGTCGAGGGGCTGGAGCGGTGGGCATGGCGCTTCGAGCGCTGGGGGTCGGATGAGACGATCTATCCGCCGCATCACCATTTCGGGGTCGGGATCTCGCGCGAGACGGTCGGCGATCGCCTCGCCGGGGCGGAGTGGGATCTGGGCGACACGCATACCTTCGAGCTCTTCTACGATGTTTCGGTTCGGCCCTACCCCTTCGATTTGGGCGCGTCGATCGGATTCAGGCGAGGGTTCGAGAGCTTTGGCGGCGACCACGGATTCGATCGGCTGGCCCTGGGGGCTCGCCTGGGAGCCGAGGTGCCGAGGAGCGATGTGCGGGTGCGTCTGCGTTTCTTCGGCGGGCTGAGCTCGGAGCGGACTCCGGCGCACGAGCGATTCCGTGTCGGGGGGGCCGGTGTGCGGGCGCGGCACGAGGCGCCCTGGCTGGCTTCGCCCGGAGGTGTTCCCGACGATCTGCATGTCCGGATGCCGGGCGAGGGGAACGCGCGGGGCTATTTCGGCAGCGCGGGCGATTTCGCGGCGCAGAAGATGGCGGCGGTCAGCGCGGAGGTCGAGGGACCGGTTCCGCTGATCGGGGGGGTGGTGGGCAAGGCGCTTTCGAAGCCGCGGCTCTTTCTCTTCGTCGATTCGGCGAGCCCGGGCGGAGTAGGTGTCGACATGGCCGGTCTCGGGTCGTTCGACGATGCCGGGATCGGGATTCGCGGTAGCCTCTTCGGCCGTCTGCCGATCCGCCTCGATCTGCCGATCTGGCTGAACCACCCGGAGCTGCTCGGTGAGGAGGACGAGCTGGCCGCACGCTGGATGGTGTCGATCGCCGCACCCTGGTCTGCTCCACTGATTCGCCGCAACCCTTGAGAGGGGCACCCGCATGGCTGTTCAACCCCGTGTTCTGAAAGGGTTTCGCGATTATCTGCCCGAGCGGATGATCGCACGGATGCGTTTCATCCGCCGTGTGCAGGAGAGCGTCGAGCGCTTCGGCTTTCTGCCGGTCGAGACGCCCGCCTTGGAGCTCGCCGAGCTCTTGCTGACGAAGGGGGGCGACGAGGTCGCGCGTCAGGTCTACCGCTTCACCGATTCCGGCGGGCGCGACGTCTGCCTGCGATACGACCTCACGGTGCCGCTGGCGCGCATGATGGCGCAGCATGGGCGGGCGCTGCCTTCGCCTTTCAAGCGATATCAGATCGCGCCGTCTTGGCGGGGCGAGAAACCGCAACGGGGACGCTTTCGCGAGTTCTACCAATGCGATGCCGACATCGTGGGGAGCGATTCCTTGGCCGCCGATGCGGAGTGCCTGGCGGTGGGCTGCGACCTGATGGCGGCCGTGGGGATCGCCGAGTATCGGATCCGGATCAGCCACCGGCGCATACTCGACGGTCTCGCCGTGCTGATGGGGGTCGAAGCCGGCGACGCCCACGCCCTCTATCGCGCCGTCGACAAGATCGAGAAAATCGGCGCCGAAGGGGTTCTGGCCGAGATCCGTAAGTTCGCTCCCGATGTCGCGCCGGAGGTGCTGGAGAGGTTCCTCGCGCTGAGTGGCGAGGTCGATTCTCTCGATCCGCTCGCGGCTATCGATGCGGTCGACGGGCTCTTCGGTGGTGGTGGTGCGGGTGCCGAGGGGGCGGCGGAGCTGCGGCAGGTCATCGAGCGGGCCATCGAGATGGGCGTCACGGTGGGGCATCTGGCGATCGATATCTCGATCGCGCGCGGGATGGACTACTACACGGGAGCGATCTTCGAGACGCGCGCGCTTCGCATGCCGGAGCTGGGCAGCGTTATGAGCGGGGGGCGCTACGATGGACTGATCGGCACCTTCAGCGGCAAGGACGTGCCGGCGGTGGGCATCTCGCTCGGGCTTGATCGGATCTTCGATGGGTTGGCGGAGGGGGGGGAGCTCGAGCTTCCCCGATCGACGGCGCAAGTGATGGTGACGCTTTTCGATGACGAGGGGAGGGCGGCGGCCCATGCTCTGGCGCGGCGTCTGCGCGAGGCGGGGGTCGCGGTCGAGGTTCCCTTGGAGCGAAGGGCGCTGAAGAAACAGCTTCGCGCGGCCGATCGTGGGGGAGTGTCATATGTT
>CAZFNT010000470.1:0-3758 GCA_964520315.1 uncultured Gemmatimonadota bacterium | reverse complement strand
CGAGCAAGGCAACACGGCTTATGGTGCCGGCGATTTCAGGGGGGCGATCGCGTTCTACAAGGCGATCGGCGACGCGGGGGTCGACAACGGTACGGCGCTCTTCAACCTGGGCAACGCCTACCACCGTAGCGGCGATCTCGGCCGCGCGATTCTCTGCTACGAGCGCGCCCGGCGACTGATTCCGCGCGATCGGGACCTTCGCGAGAACCTCGCCTACCTTAAGGTGCTCAAGCGAGACAAAGACGCCGAAGCCGACTCGGCGCCGGCGGTGCGCGCGGCGCGCCGGATCGTGCGCGGAGTCACAGTGGAAGAGGCGGCATGGGGTTCGCTCGGCTTGTGGGTTGCGCTCGGGCTTCTGGTGGCGCTGAGGATCGTGACCGGCGGTGAGCATCGGCGAGCCGGCGCCATGAAGATCGCGATGATCTCGCTCGCGGTTCTGCTCTTCGGGTCGTTGGCGCACACCTGGTTTTTGCTAGCCGAGGAAGCGCGGGACGATGCGATCGTTCTGGCGGAAGAGATCTCGATCCGCTCCGGCCCCTCGGAGGGCGATGTGACCGAGTTCAAGCTGCACGCAGGTACGAAGGTGCGGCTGGTGCGTCGCTCGGGGGAGTGGGTGCAGGTTGCCCTCTCGGAGGAGCTGCGCGGGTGGTGTCGGGCGGAGGGCGTGGAGGGGATTTGAGAGCGCCCTCGCGAATTCGCGAACTCGCGAAGCAGCTCGACGTCGGATCGAACACGTCGATGCCGTTGACACCGTGAACGAACAAGACCTGCGAAGCACGCACTAGGTGGCGGATCCTGGTCTATAAGGAATCGGCTTTTGAGTCCCCTGGGCTCGAAGCCTGCTCAGATGCTCACGTGAGCCGCTATTCCTCTCTCTTGAAAACCGCATAATCCGCGATTTGCGTCACGGCGCACAGATCCCAGCCCGCCTTGCCTCGCTCCTCGAGCAGGGTTGCGAAAAGTTCGGGGTGGCGTCCCAGCGGCTTGATCGAGACCAATTCGTAGCGATAGGTGGATTCAGGAGGACCCAGCTCCGGCTCCATTCCTGAAGTGGCTGGAGGAGAAAGCTCCGCCCCGGCGAGGGAACCGGCAAGAAGAGCTCCGGTTGTGAGGCCGGTGAGGAAGAGTGCGCTGGCGGCGATTGTTCGGCGCGGCATGGAAAGCTCCAAGAAAACTGGGGATGTGAGAGGATGCTCCGAGTACTCCATTCTGGCCCTTTTCGTCGATCGGATCACCCCCTTCTAGATCGGAGTCATGAGAGTTCTTCCCCGTCTCGCCTGGTTGGCGATCGGTGCAGCCTCGGCGCTTGCGGCCTTGGCCTTGGCCAATCTGCGCCGGGGCGGTGCCGAAGACCCACTCTTCGTCTATGTCGGTGCTGGGTTCCGGCTTCCGGTCGAGGAAGCGGCGGGGCGCTTTCGCGAAGAGACCGGAGTATCGGTCGAGCTCTCCTTTGCCGGATCCGGCTGCTTGCTGGCCCAGGCCTCGCTCTCTCGACGGGGCGACCTCTACATGCCTGGCGAGGAGTTCTTCATGGAGCAGGCTCGGGAGCGTGGTTTGATCATCGAAGAGCGACCGATTGCACACATGTGGCCCGTGGTGCTCGTACAGGAAGGGAATCCGAAGAGAATTCGAGGGCTGGCGGATATGGCGCGGCCCGGAATAAGAGTCGGGCTGGGCGATCCGGAGGCCACCGCTTGCGGAATCGCGGCCGACGCTCTGCTGCGGGAGTGGGAGCTCGAGGAGCCGATCGGCGCGAATCAGATCATGGCTGCACTGAATGTCAACGAATTGGGGACGGCCGTGTCGCTGGGAGCGCTCGACGCCGCGATCGCATGGGATGCCACCGCCGGCCTCTTCATGCGCGACACCGACGCAGTGGAGATTCCGCACGAGAGTTCCCGCAGAACCACGATCCCCCTCGGCATTCTGAACTTCAGCACGCGGATGGCCGCGGCCCGGCGCTTTCTCGACTTCATGGCCGATCCCGAAGGTGGAATCTCGGTCTTTCGTTCCAACGGCTACGACACCTCAGGCCTGTCGGGCGGGATCCCCCCTCGTTGAACCGCGCCTTCCGTGCCGGGGCGATCGGAATGCTGGCGACCTTCGCCTTGCTCGTCGCGATTCTGGTCGGTGCCGATCTTCTCTACCTCGACCCCGCGACGCTCTGGAGGGAGCTTGCCAACGCCGAGACTCTCTTCGCCATCCGCCTGTCTCTGATCACCGCTTCGGTGACCACGGCCCTGGCCATGACCCTCGGTCTGCCGGCCGCCTACGCTCTCTCCCGCTTCAAGGTCCCCTTTGCGGGGGTCGTGGACACGCTGATCGATCTGCCTATCGTGCTGCCGCCCCTTCTCGTGGGCTTCAGCTTGCTCGTCGTGTACCAGACCGCACTCGGGGACCTGCTGGTCGCCGGCGGACTCGATCTGCGTTACAGCGTGCCGGGCATTGTGCTTGCCCAGTTCCTGGTGGCGGCCGCCTTCGCCATCCGCACACTGAAGGCGACCTTCGATTCGATCGACCCGCGCCTCGAAGAGGTGGCGCGCACGTTGGGCGCCACGCCGGCCGGCGCCTTCGTTCGGATCGTGCTTCCCCTCGCTCGCCGCGGCATGGTGGCCGGCGCGGTCATGACCTGGGCCCGCGCCATAGGCGAGTTCGGGCCGATACTCGTCTTCTGCGGGGCTACCCGCTGGCGCACCGAGGTCTTGCCGATAGCGATCTGGCTCGACTTCTCGGTCGGCAAGCTCGAGGCCGCCATGGCACTGGCCGTCATCATGCTCGCGATCAGCACATTGAGCCTCGTGGCGTTCAAACGCCTCGGGGGTCAGGGCTACCTCTGGTAGTGGCGGCCCCATGATCCGAGTCAGCGATCTCTACGCCTCCGCCGGCCGGTTCCGGCTGCGGGAGATGAGCCTCGATCTGCCCGCCGGTGCTTACGGCGCCATCGTCGGACCCACCGGGGCGGGCAAGACCCTCCTGCTCGAGACGATCGCCGGTCTGCAGCCCTTGGACTCGGGCGCGGTTTTCGCGCACGGCGAGAATCTCAGCTCCGCAGCTCCCGAAGAGCGCCGCCTAGGATACGTCCCCCAGGACCGCGCTCTCTTCCCCCACATGTCGGTCGCCAAGAACATCGCCTTCGGGCTTCAGGACAGGGCACCAGACAACAACTCCCGGGTGTCCGGTCTTGTCCTGGAGCTGGGCATCGCCCACCTAGTCGATCGCCGGCCGTCGACTCTATCGGGGGGGGAGGCCCAGCGTGTGGCCCTGGCCCGCGCACTGGCTCCTGATCCGCCCGCACTCCTTTTGGATGAGCCACTTACGGGATTGGACCCGGCCACCCGTCTCGAGATGATCTCGGTCCTGAGAAGTGTCCACAGGTCGGTGGGCACAACCATTCTGCACGTGACCCACGAGATGGAAGAGGCCCTGGCTCTGGCCGACCACCTGGGGGTAATCAGCGAAGGTCGGATTCTGCAATGGGGACCCCTGGACAGTGTCTATTACCACCCGGTGGACGAGAGCGTGGCGCGCTCGGTGGGTGTGGACAATCTGCTCCGCGGGAGGGTGGATCGGGAGGGTCGAGTCTGCGTCGCGGGCTTCGATCTTCGGGTGCTGGAGGGGCTGTCTCCGGGTTCTGCCCTGGTGGCCATTCGCGCGGGAGATGTGCTCGTGATGGGCGCGGAAAACGGGCGGGGGCAGCTCGCGACGGTCACGTCAGTCAGCAGGCGAAGCCGTGATCTGTTGCTGCGGCTATCGGCGCG
>CAZFNT010000469.1:0-3760 GCA_964520315.1 uncultured Gemmatimonadota bacterium | reverse complement strand
CCTGCGTCGAGGAGTGCACGATTGAGGCATCGGTCGAAGATGGCCCGAAGATGGGGGATGCGTGGTGACACGCTTATTCATTTCCAGGCCCTTGGGGTCGGCTGCCCGCCCCTCAGTGCGTGGTCCCCTCGGGGATCCCGCTGCTATGTCGAAACGTCGGATGAGGCTCTTTCCGACACCGGCTGGCCCGACGAGGTAGACGCCGGAGTGCTCGCCGAAACCACAGGCCGCAAGAAGGGCCGGCGCTGCGCTATACGGCCAAACGAGAACAGCAATTCAGGTCCTCCGAAGCCTCTTCCGCCCGCGCCTCGACCAACATCATGTCCCACAGGTTCACGCCGATCGCCCAGTGCCGAATCGGCAGGCGGTCGATCAAGTGGTGGAGCGCGCGGGTGGGTAGCGAAGGGGCGCGATCGGCCAGCTTGAAGGCCGCGAATCCGAGGACTGTCTTCTGGGCTGGGTAGCTGATCTTCGAGGGCGAGAAGCCGGCGCGATCGAGCATCCAGAGGACCGAGCTCGGCGTGAAGAAGAAGAGGTGGAGCGGGGGGGTGAGTAGGTGCCAGCGTTTGCCGCTGATCCGGGCGACGAAGCTCGCCGCGTCGCCTGTGGTCATGTAGAGCGCGCCCCCCGGCCGGAGCAGGGCACGGGCCTGGCGGAGCGTGCCGAGTGGATCGGGCAGATGCTCGATCACGTCCCAGAGAGTGATGACATCGAAGGGGCGTCCCCCGGTGACCAGCTCCGACAGATCGGGAGCGACGCTCACCGATAGACCGCTCGCTCGCGCGCGCGCGGCCGATTCGTCGGTAACCTCCACGCCCTGCACGTCGAAATGGGCGCTCGCCTCGATCAGAAAATCGCCACCGGCGCAACCCACGTCGAGAAGGCGCCCTTCAGGGATCTCGTCGCGGATCGCGCGCACACGCATCCGGGCGTTCCGCCTCGATGCGGAATCGGGAGAATCGAGGCGGCCGGCGTAGGGCGCGGCGCGGGCGAGGTAGGTGTCGCCGTAGTGGGCCGCGAGGCTCTTCGCATCGGGGACGTTGGCGACGAAAAGCAGGTCGCAGCGGTGGCAGCGGTGGATGCGGTAGCCGTCGACATCCCATAGGAGCTCGGTGCAGGGCTCCGCGCAGAGGCGGCAGGGAGATGGCTCGGGCATCTGGCGCGTTCGGACTCGAGGGCGGAGGGGAGTATTGCCTCCGATGAGGGTGACGGGGGGGCGACTCGGCATATCGCCTCAAATGTTTTGATCGACCGGGGGAGCGAGGCCCTGAGCTCTCGACGCTGAAGACCGCTACGGTGCTGTCGATCAACCTCTTGTGATCACTACCGCCGATTCCGTTCCGACCGAGGCTACGAAGAGGGCCGAGATCGAGCTGCACTCGAGGCTCGTGCGGGAGTATGAGAAGCGGCACCGTCCCGCGGCCGGGCGCGCCTACCACGATTGGTGGAATGGGCGGCTGCTCGGTAATCTGCCGCGGTCGGAGGGCGCGCGTGTGCTCGATCTGAGCTGTGGGACGGGTGTTCTGCTTTCGGCGCTCGGCGAGCGGTACTCAGGCGCGGTCGGGATCGATCTTTCTCCCGATATGCTGGCGGCTACGGGGGGTTCGGCACCCCGCCTCGTTCGTGGGGACAGCGAGGTGCTTCCTTTCGCTACGGGGGCCTTCGACGCCGCGGTTTGTCGCGGGGCGCTGCACCACCTGCCGAGGCTCGAGCTCTGCATCAAGGAGCTGGGGCGCGTGGTTCGCCGGGGCGGGCGGGTCGTCGTCTCGGAGCCCTCGCATGACGCTATGCACCTTCGCCTGCCTCGATGGGCGTGGCGGAAGTGGTCGGCGCGCTTCGGCGAGCACCATCGGGCGCTTCCCTCGCGTTGGCTGGTGGCCCGTTTCGAGGCGGCCGGATTCGCGTTGGTGCACAAGGAGCGCTTCGGCTACCTCGGCTTTCCCCTCTGCGGCATGCTCGACCATCTGCCGGTGCTGGCTCGTGCGAAGCGGGGCGATCGGTGGGCGCGCGCGCTGATCCGCGCCGACGACGCGATCGGGAAGGTGCCGGTGCTACGGCGTGAGAGTTGGGGGCTCACTCTGGTGCTGGATCGTCTGTAGGGCGGTCTTCGCAGGCGTCGGGGTCGGTCGGGCGTTTCGGGAGCTCGGAGCGCAGGGAGGTCAGGTCGGGGCGCTCGGTGACCGCGGCCGCCCGATTCGCCGCCTGGATCTCGTCGAAAACCTCTTCGCGGTGGATCGCGATGTCGCGGGGAGCCGAGATGCCGATCCGCACTTGATCCCGCTCGACGGCGAGGACGGTCACGGAGATCGTCTCCCCGATTCGGATCTTCTGGTCGCACTTTCGTGTGAGGACGAGCATGAGTGGCCTGGCGGTTTGCAGGGTGGGGAAGGGAGCATAGCGCGCGGGCGGGTTTGGTTGTGCGGCGATGATAGAATGCGACGATGGATGCCGATCGCCGCCTGTTGCTCGTTGGCCTCGACGGGGCTTCCTGGCCGGTGCTGCGTCGATGGATCGACGAGGGCGCGATGCCGAGCCTGGCCGGGCTCGTCGGTCGCGGCGCGTGTGGGCCTCTGCGCACAGTTGTTCCACCGGTAACCGCGGCCGCGTGGTCGACGATCGTGACCGGTTTGAACCCGGGTCGCCACGGCATCTTCGAGTTTCTCGTGAAAGACGGCGCGTGGGATCGTGAGGTGCCGGTATCAGCGAGGATGCGGCTGGGCGCGACGCTCTGGGACGAGGTCGGCGCTGCCGGGGGGCGCTCCATCGTCTTGAATATGCCGGTGAGCTATCCGCCGAACCCGATCGAGGGTGGTGAGATGGTGTCGGGCTTCTTGACGCCGCCGGGAGCCGAGTGCATTTCGTCGCCGCCCGAGCTCGCTGCGGAGCTCGAGGAGCGATTCGGGCCCTATCCGCTGCATATTCGCGAGGTTTACACGGCCGGGCGCGTCGATGCGATCCTCGACGAGCTTTTTCGGGAGCTCGACCACCGCGAGCGTGTGTGCCGCTACCTGAACGAGAGCCGCCGGTGGAATCTCTTCTGCCTTCATTTGTGGGGACCGGACCGCTTGCAGCACGAGCTGTGGCATGTCTTCGACCCGGCGCATTCGATGCATGACCCGGCCGAGGCGCGGCGGCATTTGCCGCGCATTCGCGAGTACTTCGTGCGGCTCGATCGACTGCTCGGCGAGCTTTTCGGATTCTTGGGAAGGGGCGAGCACGGCATGATCGTCTCCGATCACGGCTTCGGTCCGATCGAGCACTACCTCTGTATGAACCTCATCCTTCTGGCGGCTGGATTCATCGAGCTGCGGAGCAGCGCGGCCGTTCGCTTGAAGAGGCTGGTGCTCCGCCTGGGCTTCTCGCCCCTGAATCTCTACCGGCTCGCCGCCGCGCTCGGACTCGGGCGCTTGCGTCTCTCGAAGGGCTTCGGGCAACGGCAGGCGCTGGTGGCGCCCCTGGCCCGCCTCTTCCTCAGCCTCGAAGACATCGATTGGAGAAGCACGCGCGCCTACTCGCGCGGTAACTACGGCCAGATCTACGTCAACACGCTGGGACGGGAGCATGAGGGGATCGTTCGCGAGGGCGAGGAGAGAGAGAGCGTGCTCCGCGCGTTGGGAGGCGTGCTCCGGAACGTCGGAGCCCCCGGCGGTGCGCCGCTTTTCGGCGATATCTTCCGGCGAGAGGAGCTCTACGAAGGTCCGATGGTCCGCTGGGCGCCCGACTTGGTCGCCCTGCCCGCGGACATGAGCCACAAAGCTCT